>CAIWVP010000086.1 GCA_903916195.1 uncultured Verrucomicrobiota bacterium
ACCTCGCCGCGACGCTCGTGGCGCGCGCCGGGTTCGGTCTCACCGGACAAGCCTGCACCGCGACCAGCCGCGTCATCGTCGAGCGCCCCGTGCTCGCCGCCTTCACCGAGAAGCTGATCGCGCAGGCGAAGGGCTGGAAGGTCGGCCCGGGCCTCGCCGCCGGCGTGCAGATGGGACCCGCCGTCAGCGAGGCCGAGCTCCAAGGCAACCTCGACCACCTCCAGATCGCCCGGGCCGAGGGCGCGAAACTGCTCTGGGGCGGTGAGCGCCTCACCGAAGGCGACCTCGCGCACGGTTGGTTCATGCAACCGGCCGTGATCGGTGACGTGACCCCGTCGATGCGGATCGCCCGTGAAGAGGTCTTCGGCCCCGTGGTCGCGGTGATCGCGGTGGATTCCTTCGACGAGGCCCTCGCGGTCGCGAACAGCGTGGATGTCGGCCTGAGCGCGAGCTTGGTGACCCGCGACTTCAAGAAGGCCTTGATCTACGCCGAGCGCATCGAGGCGGGCGTGGTGAAGGTGAACCAGATCAGCACCGGCCTCGCGCTGCAGGCGCCCTTCGGAGGTGTGAAGAGCAGCAGCACCGACTCGTTCCGCGAGCAGGGCGTCGCCGCGCTCGACTTCTACACCCGCAGCAAGACGGTGTATCTCGACTACTCGGCGTAGACGGGAACGGGGGACTCCGCTCCTTGCTCCAGAGGATGGAGGTCTTGCCGGTGCAGGCGCAGTGGGCGGTCGGGCGCAGGACACGCCCGGCCCGGCCGACATCGCGTCCTGGTGGCCGTGGAAGGCGGTGAGAGCCGTCGTTGCGGAGGGCGCACAAAGCCGTCGAGCGCGGCACGAACGGCCCGATGCCCGGACGCGAAACCTACGCCCCCTTCCATCTACGTGAACATACGTATGCCAGCCGAAGATGCTTGTTTGTCCGGACGAACGGTTTGACCGCCAACGTCCGGCCCTCGCAGATCGAATTCCAAAGCAACGGCAAGATCCTGGTTGTCTTGCCCCAGCGAGGTCAGTTCCGCAACGCATCCGGAAAAACGGTCTTTTCCCTCGCGCGCTTCCTGCCTGACGGAACGCTGGACGACACCTTCCAATCGTTCGGCCAACTCGACCTCAGGGCCGTGCTCCTCGATCGCAGCAAAACCCAGGGTTGCCTGTTCGGTCTTCGGGTGCTCCCGGATGACCGCATCTACATCGGCGGCTTTTTCAGCGAAGTGCGAGGCGCGGTCCGCTTCGGTGTGGCGCGGTTGGACGCCGACGGTTCTCTCGACCCTGCTTTCGTGCCGCCGACCAACGGCTTGGTCACCATCGCGTCGGGAACGATGGGGTTCTACGGACTCGGTCCCATCACGCCGGACGGCGGCCTCTACATCTTCGGCCGGTTCACCCAGCCCATCGGCACGGCGTTGCGACTGCGGCCGGATGGCTCGATCGACCCCGCGTTCCACCTGTCCACCAACAACGAGATCGAGGCCGGCGTCCTGCAGTCCGATGGCAAGCTGATCTACAGCCACGGCGGCGTCCTTGAGCGGACCGACCTGACCGGTTTGCTCGACACCTCTTGGCTGAAGGCCGGTGCCTTCACGATCCAGCTCGCGATCCAGCCCGACGGCAAACTGCTCGCCGGTAGCAGCCGGTTCTTCACCGGTGTCGGCTCGGTCGTGGCGGCGCCCAAGGTGGGCTTCACCCCCACCGCCGACGGCCTCCGGCTCGCTTGGCCCGCCGGTTTCCGGCTTCAACGCGCCACGCAGCTTCTCCACGCCGATGGGCAGGAACTCGCCACCCCGTCGCCCTTCACGGTGCCGACGAGCGGGCCCGGTGAGTTCTACCGCGTGGTGACCGCGCCCTGACCTGCATGCCCATCGGTTCTGCTCGCCCACTGCAAACTTCCTTGCCGGAGCCGAGGCTTTCCGAAGCGGCTCCAGGACGGAGCGCGCCCTACGGAGAACAAGCCCGCGCGGTGTCTCCATGCGGCCGGGGAGCCGGAAAGGCCCACCCTGTCGGCCCGACCGGGACCGCCTCGGCCTCCGCCAAGCTTCCGCAAGTCCCGCCTTGCTTCGCGCTTCGGGCGCCGGGCAAGGTTCGGGTCGATTTTCAAACGGAAAGAACCTATGGCTGAACTCATCGGCAACCTGCTCGTCGCCCAATCCGGCGGCCCCACCGCGGTCATCAATGCCTCCGTCGCCGGCGTCATCACCGAGGCCGGACGCCACGATTTCATCGAGAACATCTACGGTGGGCTCAACGGCATCTATGGCATCCTCAACGAGGACCTCGTCGACCTGAACGACGAGAAGGCCAAGTCGATCGAAGGCCTGCGGCACACGCCGGCGGCGGCGCTCGGCACCTGCCGCTACAAGATCGACTTCAAGAAGAAGGCCGCCAAGGCCGCGCAGGACATGGACCGCCTCTTCGAGGTCTTCGCCGCGCACAATATCCGCTACTTTTTCTACGCCGGTGGCAACGATTCGCAGGACACCGCCCACAAGATCCACGAGGAGGCCGTCAAGCGTGGTTATGACATGCGCGTGAACGGCGTGCCCAAGACGATCGACAACGATCTGCCGCACACCGACCACTGCCCGGGCTACGGATCGGTCGTCAAATACAACTGCGCCACCGTCATGGAGGTCGGCCTCGACGTCGGCTCCATGGCCACGGACGACGGCTCCTGCTGCATCGTCGAGGTCATGGGTCGCGCCGCCGGCTGGATCGCCGCCGGGACCGTCCTCGCCAAGCAGGGCAACCCGGCGAACCCGCCCCACATCATCCTCTTGCCCGAGATCGCTCTCGACGAGGTGGCGTTCCTTGACAAGGTCAAAGCGACCGTCGCCGAGCAGAAGTACTGCATCGTCGTCGTCGGCGAAGGCCTCAAGAACGCCGCCGGCGAAGAGATCGGCGCGGACAAGAGCCGTCTCGACGCCTTCGGCCACGCGGTGCTCTCCGGCGCGGCCGACGCGCTCGCGACCATCGTCCAGGGCAAGCTCAACCTGAAGACCCGCACGGTGAAGCTCGGCTACGCGCAGCGCGCCGCCGCCCACTTCGCGAGCCAGACCGATGCCGACGAGGCCTACGCCTGCGGCCAGGCCGCCGTGCGCGCCGCGGTGGACGGCAAGTCCGGCTTCATGCCGAAGATCGTCCGTCTCAGCAGCAACCCCTACAAGTGGACGATCGGCCTCCACCCGCTCTCCGAGGTGGCGAACGTCGAGCACTTCATCCCGCGCGACTGGATCAGCGAGGACGGCATGATGCCGAACGAGAAGTTCGTCGAGTACGCCGCGCCGCTCATCGTCGGCGAGGTCAAGGTGCCGACGTTGAACGGCCTGCCCCACTACGTCGTGCTCGAGAAGAGCCCCGTGGACAAGCTGCTCGCGCCTCGCGCCTGAACGGCGGCCTCTGCCTTTTCTGGCGCCGGACGATCCTTCGTCCGGCGCATTTTTTTTGGACCGGCCCCTGCGCTCCCGCCCCCTCTCCCGGTTCCACATCCTGCGCCCCTGCCATTGGCATTCCGCCGCGACCTGTCCATCCTCGCCCCATGGATTGGCTCACTGACCCCGATGTCTGGATCGGACTCTTCACGCTCACGTTGTTGGAGATCGTCCTCGGCATCGACAACCTCATCTTCATCTCGATCCTCAGCGGCAAGCTGCCCAAGGAACAGCAGGCGCAGGCCCGCAAGGTCGGCCTCGCTCTCGCGCTGGTCACGCGCATCCTGCTGCTTTGCTCGCTCGCGTGGGTCATGAAGCTCGACAAGCCCTTCTGGGAGTCCGCGCTCTTCGGTCATGTGGTCTCTTTGTCGGGCAAGGACATGATCCTGCTGCTCGGAGGTCTGTTCCTGGTCTTCAAGAGCACCCGCGAGATCCACGAGAAGATCGAGGGCGGCCACGAGGAGCACGTGGTGAAGAAGGTGCCGAGCTTCAACGCCGCCATCGTGCAGATCCTCCTGCTCGACATCGTCTTCTCGCTCGATTCGGTCATCACCGCCGTCGGCATGGCCAACCGCATCGGCGTCATGATCACCGCCGTCGTGCTCGCGATGGTGGTGATGCTCCTCTTCGTCGAGCACATCAGCACCTTCGTCGACCGTCATCCGTCGATCAAGATGCTGGCGCTCTCGTTCCTCATCCTCATCAGTACCATGTTGATCGCCGAGGGCTGCCATCAGCACGTGCCCAAGGGCTACATCTACTTCGCCATGGCGTTCTCCGCGGTCGTCGAGATGCTCAACATCAAGACCCGGACGAAGGCGGCGGCGAAGGCGTGACGCGCGGGCCGGGCCGGGCCGTGGCGTTGCTTGGCCGCGGCACGCCGCGGCGACGTCTGCCCGGCACGGTGCCCGGGCGATCTCCGGCGCATCCCTCGCGGAGGCCTTGAGTGAGAAGTCGTTCGTCCCTGCCGGCGGTTTGCTCTAGCGTCGACGCCCATGACGATCGCTGAACTGCACGCCGACGAGGACCTCCGCCGCCACGAGTTCCCCGTCGTCGCCGCCAAGACCTTCCTCGGCCACGCCGCCGTCGCCCCGTTGCCGCGCCGCGTGGCCGATGCGGTGAAGGCCCGTGCCGAGGCCGCCGTCACCGCGGACCAGGAAGCTTCGCTGCCGCCCAACTATGTCGCCGACACCCGCCGTCTCGTCGCCGACGTGCTGCAGGCGCAGCCGGACGAGATCGCCTTCGTCGGGCCCACGTCGCTCGCCCTCAGCTACGTCGCCGCCGGCATGCCCTGGAAGCGCGGCCACAACGTGCTCATCTACCACGACGACTACCCGTCGAACGTCTATCCATGGATGGCCTTGGCCGACCGCGGCGTCGAAGTGCGCCTGATGAACATCCGCGAGCTGGGCAAGATCCGCATGGTCGATGTCCAGGGCCAGGTGGACGAGAACACCAAGCTCGTCGCGCTCGCGAGCTGCCACTTCGTCACCGGTTGGCGGGTCAACGTCGATGCGCTCGGCAAGTGGCTCCATCAGCGCGGGATCCTCTTCTGCCTCGACGCCATCCAGACGCTCGGTGCGTTCCCCACGTCGGTGGAGCACGTCGATTTTCTCGCGGCCGACACGCACAAGTGGATGCTCGGTCCTTGCGCCGCCGGCGTGCTCTACGTCCGCAAAGCCGTCCAGGCCCGGCTCGCGCCCATCGTCCACGGATGGCACAACGTCCGTTCGCCGGGATTCCTCTCGCAGGAATCCATCGACTTCCGCGGCGACGCGCGACGCTACGAGGTCGGGTCGCACAACCTGCTCGGGCTCGCCGGGCTCCGTGCCGCGTTCGCGCTGCTGGAAGAGGTCGGTATCCGGAACATCGCCGCCGAGCTCGTCCGCAAGCGCGAATGGCTCGTGCCCGCGCTCCAGGCGAAGGGCTGTGAGGTGCTCCAGCCGCAGATGCCCCCCGAGAACGCCGGTGGGATCACCAGCTTTGCCGTGCCCGGCGCCGACATGGACGCGCTGCACCGCCGGTTCGCCGACGCGGGCATCGTCACCTCGCTCCGCGGCACGCGGGACGGACGCCATTGGATCCGCCTCAGCCCGCATTACTACAACACCGACGCGGAGCTGCATCGCGTGCTCGAGCACCTCGGTTGAACCGGCGCGACCGGTCGGTGCCGCGTAAACGCTCTTCCGCGGCGGCGGTCTGGCCGCTAAGGTGGCCGGACGTATGCAGCCAACGAACGACCTTCGTGTCGTCAGCAACCGCCGTCTGACGGCGCCCGCCGTGCTCAAGACCGAGCTCCCGATGGGCGAGCAGGCCAACGCCACCGTGGTCGGCGGCCGTGCCACCGTGCAGCGCATCCTGCGCCGCGAGGACCCGCGCCTGCTCGTGGTGATCGGGCCGTGCTCGATCCACGACCCCGAGAGCGCGATGGAGTACGCCCGGCGCCTGTTGGCGCTCCGCCCCGAGGTGGAGGACCAGATCTTCCTCGTGATGCGCGTCTATTTCGAGAAGCCGCGCACCACCATCGGATGGAAGGGCCTGATCAACGACCCGCACCTCGACGGCAGCTATGACGTCGACACCGGGATCCGCACCGCGCGCAAGCTGCTCACCCAGATCAACGTGGCCGGCCTTCCCGCCGCCACCGAGTTCCTCGACCCCATCGTCCCGCAGTTCATCGCCGACCTCGTCAGCTGGGCCGCCATCGGCGCCCGGACGACCGAGAGCCAGACCCATCGCGAGATGGCGAGCGGCCTCTCGATGCCGGTCGGGTTCAAGAACGGCACCGACGGCTCGCTGCAGATCGCGCTCGACGCCATGCATTCGGCCAAGCATCCGCATCATTTCCTGGGCATCGACCAGGACGGCGCGGTCTCGGTCGTCCGCACCACCGGCAACACCGACGGCCATGTCGTCCTGCGCGGCGGACGTCTGGGCACGAACTACCACGCATCGAGCATCGCCGACGCGGCGGCCCAGCTGAAGAAGGCCGGCCTGCCCGACGGCTTGATGGTCGATTGCTCGCACGCCAACTCCAGCAAGCAGCACGCGAAGCAGGAGGAGGTCTGGATGGATCTCGTCTCCCAACGGATCGCGGGCAGCGACCCGCTCATCGGTGTGATGATCGAGAGCCACCTCTCCGACGGCAACCAGCCGATACCGAAGGACCTCTCGCAGCTCAGGTACGGCGTCTCCCTCACCGATGCTTGCCTTGGATGGGAGGCGACGGAGCGCATGCTCCGCCACGGCGCGGAGCGGCTGCGCGCCGAGAAGCGCCCGCTCGCCACGGCCTGAGCGGCCCGTTATGGCGGACGACCCGCAGCTCCGGAGCTTCCTCGTCGCAGCGGGGCTGGTCGTGGCCGCGGTCGTCGGCCTCGTGGTCTTCTGGAAGATCACCCAGTCGCTGCTGAAGCTCTGCTTCTGGGCCGCGGTGCTGGCGGTCATCGTGGCCGCCATCGCTTGGTTGCTCGCCCACGAGGGCATCATCCCTTCCTGGGCGCCATCGGCCCCGGTCAAGACCGCTCCGGTCAACCGGACGGACGTGGCCTCGGGCGTCCGGTCAGCCGTCCCTCAGGTCCCGCAGTAGGTCTGGTAGACGCGGCCGTCGGACACGGGCGGAGCGCTGAACTCCGGAAGGTGCCGGTCGTAGGCGAACGGCTTCGCGAGCACGGCGACGAGTTTCTCCAGCACGCTGAGGTCGCCGCCCATCGTCGCGGCGGCGAGCGCCTCCTCGACCTTGTGGTTGCGCGGGATGAACGCGGGGTTCGTCCGGCGCATCAGGTCGAGCGCGTCGGCGAGGCCCCGCGGTTGGCGGGCGAGCCGTTCCTGCCAGCGCGTGCGCCATGCCTGGAAGGTCCTGCCCGCGGCGAGATCGGCATCGGTCATCGTTTCGCCGGAGAGGTCGCGGAAGGTGTTGGTGAAGTCCGCTCCGTGTTCCTGCAGGATCGCGGACAAGTCCTCGATCAGCACGGCGTCGCCCGGCTCTTCGTCGAAGAGCCCGAGCTTGGAGCGCATCCCCGCGAGCCATCGGCCGCGGAAGATCTCCGGGAACGTGCCGAGGACCTCGTCGGCGATCTCGACGGCGGCCTGCTCGTCGGTGTGCAGCAACGGCAGGAGGGCGGAGGCGAGGCGCGAGAGGTCCCAGTGGGCGATGGTCGGCTGGTTGCCGTAGGCGTACCGACCTTGGTGGTCGATGGAACTGAAGACCGTCCCGGGATGATAGGCATCCATGAACGCGCACGGGCCGTAGTCGATGGTCTCGCCGGACAACGCCATGTTGTCGGTGTTCATGACGCCGTGGACGAAGCCGACGTGCTGCCAGCGGGCTACGAGCGCGGCCTGCCGCTCCAGGACGGCACGCAGCAAGGCGACATAGGGGCGTTCGGCGAGCAGATGCTCCGGGTAGTGGCGCTGCAAGGCGTGGTCGGCGACGGCGCGCAGGAGGTCGGGCTCGCCGGTGGCGGCGGCCCATTCGATGGTCCCGACGCGGAGATGGCTGGTCGCGACGCGGGTGAGGACCGCGCCGGGCAGCGGCGTCTCGCGGAAGACCGGTTCGCCGGTGACCGCCACGGCCAGGCTGCGCGTGGTCGGGATGCCCAGCGCGTGCATCGCCTCGCTGATGATGTGCTCGCGGAGCATCGGACCGAGGGCGGCGCGTCCATCGCCGCCGCGCGAGAACGGCGTCCGTCCGGCTCCTTTGAGCTGGATGTCGAGACGTGCGCCCCGGGGTGTCAGCTGTTCCCCCAGCAGGATGGCACGTCCGTCGCCGAGCATCGTGAAGCGCCCGAACTGGTGTCCCGCGTAGGCCTGGGCGATCGGCGATGCACCGGGCGGAAGGGTGTTGCCGGTGGACCAACCGACGTTCTCGGGCCGCGCGAGCGTGTCCGCATCGAGCCCGATCTCCAGCGCGAGCGGGCGATTGAGCACGACCCGTCGAGGCGCGGCGGCAGGTGTGGGCGACGCCGGCGCGGAACAACGTGCCGGCAACCGCGAGTAGGAATGATCGAGCCGCCAACCGCCGGCGAGCGGGACGGGGGGCGATGTGGGGCAGGGCATCATGGGATCTTCGGCACCTTTCGACACGACGCTTTCCAGCGACCGGTGGAGCCTTCCCGGGCCGGCTCGGTGCCGGCGCGGTGGCGTCTCACTTCTTTTTCTTCGGCGGGGACTTGGCTGCGGCCTCCGCCTCTGCGGCCTTCGCTTTGGCTTCGGCGGCCTTGCCGGCTTCGATGGCCGCGTTGCGGTAGCGGTCCAGTTCCTTCTCGATGCGGGTGATCTCGGGCTTGCGGCGTATGTCCTTCGCGATCTCGAGCTGCTGCTGCCGGACGCCGTAGATGTCGGGATGGTGGGGGAACTCGACGGTGAACGATTCCAGGCTGTGGAACGCGCCTTCGGGATCGAGCACTTTCTGCCAATCGGCCAGGTTGCGCCACAGGCGGGAATGCTGCTGCGGGGAACCGTCCGGCAGCTCCAAGGAACGGCTGGACCATTCGATCGCCTGCTTGTAACGGCCGCGGTCGGCGAACATGCGGGCGATCTTCTCCGAGAGCACGGAACTGTTGGTCGCGCCCGGTTGCTCCTCCAGATATCGGCGCAAGACCTCGGCGTCGCGTCCGGCGAGGAGGTAGGAGTTGACCTTGCGGACCTGGGCCCAGGCGGCCAAGGGGTTGCCGCTGGCCAGATGTTGGGCTTCCAGCTCGAGGATGCTCTTGCCGAACGGCCGGTAGAGCGGGTCGCCGATGACGACGTTCTGCCAGGACAGGAAGACCTGGCAGGCCAACGCCGCCTCGCCGACGGTGAACTGGTCGCCCAGCAAGCGCTCGAAGAAGACCCCGATGTTCGGGGTGATCTCCAGGTAAGGTTCGTCGATGCACCCGAGCGTGACCGCGGCGCCCTTGGCGAGGAGGGGGCCGACCCATCGGGCCGAAGGGTTGCGCAGAAACTGGGCGCTGAAGGAATGCAGATGGTACGCGATCGCCCCGGGCATGAACTCGTTCGTCGGGAGCTCGAAGACGCCTTTGGCCTCGCTGTCGTACCATCCGGCGTAGAGCGCCACCTGGGCGAACGGGAACCCCAAGCCGATGATCTCCGGCCGGTTGTCGACGACCGTCTCGAAACCGGCGCGCTTCGCGGCGGTGGCGGCGTTGGTGATCCAGCGATCGCCGGTCGCATAGCCGCCGTTGGTGATGTTGCGCAGGTCGAAGAAGGCCCGGCCGTTCAACCCGTCCCGCTCCGCGACCAGTGCCTTGTCGACCAGCCCCTTCGCGATCTCCGGGGTCGGTCCGTCGAGACGGGTCACCATGAAGACCCCGTTGACCGGGTTGATCAGCACCGCGTTGGTCGTGAGGGCGAGCCGGTTGCCGGCGGGGCCGTAGAGCGGGTATTGGCCGAGGACCGGCAGCAGGGCGAGCTCGCTGTCCACGGACGCCCCGTCGGTGCGGAGGTGGAGCGGGTTGGAGTCCGCCATGTCATCGTCGCGTTTCGGGTCGTATCCGGGATCGGAGAGGATGCGGAACGGCACGCCGTGACAGAGGAGGATGTACCGGACCTTGGACGCGCGGGCCTGGTAGCGGACGCGGCCGGGATGCCCGTTGCGGGCGGGGACGATGTCGGTGGCGAACTCCACGAGGCCGCGCCCGGTGAGTTCTTTCAGCAGCGGTTCCTGGATCTGCCGCCGGTAATCCGCCCGTGAGATGCTGTCGTCGGTGCCGACGTCGAGGCCGATGACCTGGTCCGCCGGGACCGAGCGTTTGTCGGCGTAGTGGTCGGCGACGGCCTTGGATCCGGGCGACCGCTTGTTGTAGACGACCACGACCTCCTTGCCGCCCGCGCTCGCGGCCGGGATGGCGGCGCAGAAGAAGGCGACGGCGACGACCAGCACCCTCCAGCAGGCGGAGGCGTTCCTCAGGATCGGTTTCATGCGGAAGGTCGGACGCAGCCGCGCGGTCTCACTTCAGAGGGAGACGTTCCCGCACGTGGCCCATCAGGAGGGCGAAGGTCTCTTCGACGGTCTGGCCGGTGTTGTCGATGCGGACGGCGTCGAGCGCCGGGATGAGCGCGCCCTGCTTGCGGTTCATGTCGAGCTTGTCGCGCTCGGTGCAGGCGGTGTTGCCGCGGCCCTGCATGCGCTCGGCACGGGCGGCGGGGTTGGCGTCGAGGAAGAACTTCACCGGTGCGAGCGGGAAGACCTCGGTGCCGATGTCGCGCCCCTCCATCACCAGCGGGCCGAACTCGACGCAATCCCGCTGCCGCGCGACCATCCAATCGCGCACCTTCCCGATCTGGGCGATGAGCGGGACGGTCTTCTCCACGGCGTCCGTGCGGATCTCCGTCGCCGGGAAGTAGCCGTCCACGTGCAGCCAGATCGATCCGTCGACCGCTTTGAGCTCGGCCTTCCAGCGGCGGAGCGCGGCGATGACCGGCTTCTCGGTGGCGGGGTTGAGGTCCGCCGGCCGGGCGGGGATGGGCACCTGCTTCTGGAGGCAATGCCAGGCGAGCGTGCGGTACATCGCGCCGGAATCGACGTAGGTGTAGCCGAGCTCCTTGGCGAGGCGCCGGGACAACGTCCCCTTGCCGGACGCGCTGGGTCCATCCATCGCGATGACCTGGGGGAGGGTGAGCGTCCCGCGGGTTCGGGCGACGGAGTTCGGTCGGTCGGAGGGGGTGGTCATCACGCGGCGAAAAGATCCGGGAGGTCGGTGAGGCGACGGACGCGTTTGCCGTCGACGGTGGAACATTCCCAGATCTCCGCGCCGAGGCCGTCAGGAGCCGGTGCCGCGAGCTTCTGGAAGAAATCAGGGAAGGTCTTCTTCACGCAGGACGGGTCGTACAGCCGCATGCCGGGGACCTTGAGCCCGAGCGTGGCGAAGCACATCGCCATGCGGTGGTCGTGGTAGGTGTTGATGATCGCGCCATGGAGCCGGGACGGCGAGATCTCCAGGGTGTCGCCCCGTTCCTGGACCTGCGCGCCGCACCGGTGCAGCTCGTGCTTCAGGGCGGCGACGCGCTCGCATTCCTGCCGACGCAGCACGCCGAGGTGGGTGAACGCCGCCGGGCTCGTCGCCAAAGGCGCGATGACGATCGCGGTCATGATCGCGTCGCCGAGGTCGGTCTTGCGCGACGTGGTGGCGCTGGCGGGTTCGCCGGCATGGGGCATGAGCACCGGGAAATCGGCGTCGATCTGCCAGCCCGAGGTCGGCCAATTGCGCACCTTGACCGCCGCGAGATCGGGCCAGAGGGCGTTGACCGCCCAGAAGTAGCTGCCGCTCGACGCGTCGGGCTCGATCTGGAACGCGCCGCCGGCGCGCGGGAACGCCGCCACCAGGCGCCGGGTCATCTCGACGTAGGGCAGCTCGTCGTCGTTCGCCCCGGTCACCCCGACCGTCCATCCGCCGACCGCCGCGGACAGCAGCAGCGCGCTCGCGAACTGCGAGCTCTCCTCGACGCTCACCTCGACCGGGCCGGGGCGGCGTCCGCCGCCGTGGACCACCGCCGGCAACCGGTCGCCCTCGGCATCGATGCGGTAGCCGAGCCGTCGGAGCGCGGCCAACAGCGCGGCCTGCGGACGCTCGTGCATGCGCGGCACACCGGTCAGCCGGTAGACCCCGTCCCCGAGGCAGACCATCGCGGTCAGGAAACGGGCCGCGGTGCCGGCGTTCCCCACGAAAAGCTCGAGCGGTGCGTCGGGCGTGCCGCCGCGGGGGATCCGGCCGCCGAGCCCGCGGATGCGCATGGTGCGGTTGGCCGGTTCCTCGGCCTCGGGAACGACGTCGACCTCGAAGCCGAGCCGCCGGAGGCAATCCACCATCGCCTCCGTGTCCTCGCTCCAGAGCGCGCCGTGCAGCGTGGTCTCGCCTTCCGCCAACGCGGCCAGCACGAGGGCGCGGTTGGTGATGCTCTTCGAGCCCGGGATGGTGATCTCGGCGGGCGAAGGAGCGGTGAGCGGGATGATCTCGATGAGTTCTGGCAGCGGCATGGACCGGTGGCGAGGAACATGGCGCGCCGCCTCCTAGGTGGGAAGCTTTCCTCGGCAGGCCGTCCCGGCCCGGTGGTCTCAGCGTGGCCGCACGAGCATCTCCTCGACCACCACGCGCGAGGGCAGTTCGATGCACAGGAGGACGCATTCCGCGATGTCCTCGGGGCGCATCATGCGCGAGCGCGCGTCGGCGTCGGGCACGACCGGGCGCTTGTCGAGCAGCGGGGTATCGATGTCTCCCGGGAAGATGGCGCAGGCGCGGATCCCGCGGCCTCGTTCCTCGGCGTTGATGGCCTGGGTCAGCCCCGCCATGCCGAACTTGCTCACCACGTAGCCCGCGCCCGCTTTCGGGCTGGCCTGTTTGCCCGCGTCGGAGACGACGTTCACGATCGTCCCGGAACCGCGCAGTCGCATCGTGGGCAGGAAGGCCTGCGCGCAATGGTAGGCGCCGTGGAGGTTCGTGTTCACCATGTCGTGGTAGTCCGCGAGCGCGAGCACCTCGAGCGAGCGCTTCGGCGCGTTCGTGCCGGCGGCGTTGACGAGGACGTCGACCGTGCCGAGCGTGGCGAGCACGTGGAGTCCCATCGCTTCGACGGCCTTCGGGTCGGCGATGTCGCAAGGGCAGACCAGGAAGCGGTCCTGCGACGCGACGTCGGTCCCGGCGGTCTTGGCCAAGGCCTCCGCGCGGCGGCCGACGAGGGCGACGCGCCATCCTTTCCGGGCGAGGGCGAGGGCGGTGGCTTGGCCGACGCCGCTGCCGGCTCCGGTGACGACTGCGATCTTCGGGTTCGTTTCGGACATGGGCGCGAGGCTGGCGAAGCCGCGGCGGCGAATCCAGCGCGAGTTGCGCGCACCCTGCGGGTCCGAGGTCCGGATGGCCGCCCCGATCGCCGGCCATGCGCAGGCTGGCGGGCCGACCGCGAAGCGACTAATGTCCGCGTCCGTGCACATGCGATCAGGCCCGCTCTTCTCCGTCGCCGTCGTGGCGGCCCTCGCCGTCGGCTGCGGGCGTTCCACGGTCCCCGCTCCGGGTGCCGCCGCGACCCATGCGACCGCGATCCCGAGGCCGGTCGCGGATGCCGGTGGCGCCGCGCCGTTGCCGGCGGTCGGCGGCGGGAACGAGGCGTCGGCCGACTGGGTCAAGAAAGGCGACGCGCTCTCCGAGCAGGGCAAGAGCGCCGAAGCGGTCGTCGCTTACGAGAAGGCCGTCGTCCTGGGCCCCGACGACGAGGAGTCACGGTATGCGCTCGCCTTCAACCTCGGCCGGATCGGCCGGATCGACGACGCCATCCAGCAGTATCGCGAGGCGCTGCGGATCCTCCCGGACTATGCGGAAGCCCACAACAACCTCGGCAACCTCCTCTCGAAGAAGAGCGAGTTCGCGGAGGCGGTCGTGCATTTCGAGGCCGCGTTGAAGTCCTCGCCGAAGAGCAGCAGCGCCCACAACAACCTCGGCACCGCGCTCGCGCGACAAGGCAAGCTCGACGAGGCGGTCGGCCATTTCCGCGAGGCCACGAGCCTCAGGCCGGACTATGCCGAGGCCTGGTACAACCTCGGCAACTCCTACGTCGGCCAGGGCCGGCCCGCCGAGGCGGTCGGGCCGTTCGAGAACGCGATGAAGGCGAGCCCGGGCTTCAAACCGGCGCAGGCAGCGCTCCAGCGGGTCCGGGCCAAGCTGGCGGCCGGCGGTCGTTGACCACGGTCAACGTTTCGCCCGGACGCCGATGTTGCGGAACAGCCGCGTGGTCGAGCCGTTCTGCGTGACCACGAGGTCCGGGCGCCCGTCGCCGTCGAGGTCGCCGGCCGCCGCGCCGCGTTGTTCGCCGTAGACGACCACGCCGGATTCCTGTCCCGGCACCGCGACGAACGCTCCTTTGCCGTCGCCGCGCAGCCAGAGGCCGCGACCCGCGTCGATCCGCGAATCCTCCGGACGGACGGCAAACTGGTTCTGCGCGAGGAAGAGGTCCGGGATCCCGTCGCCGTCCGCATCGGCGAACGCGATGGAATGCACCGGCGCCCATTGCGCCTCGGCCGGCAAAGCCCGCGCCTCGAACCGGCTGCCGCGGTTCAGGAACACCGTCGTCTCCAACGTCGACACCGCGAGATGCTTCGCCGCCGCGGCATGTTCCCCGAGCACCTGTCGCACCGTCGCCGCGGCGTACGCCGAATGGGACGGGAAACGCGCCGCCAGATCCGGGAGCGCCGCCGCCAGATAATCGCGGTCGCGCGACGGCATGTCGCGGTCACCGACGCGCACGGCCTCGACCACGCCGACCGTGCCGTCGCCGGCGAGGTCGCCCCACCACACCCCGGGCATCCCGTCGCCCCAGACCTGCGACGCCGAGTTGCGGCCCCAGTTCCCCGCGACGAGGTCGATCTTTCCGTCGCCGTCGAGGTCGGCCGTCGCGATGCAGTTCCATCGGCCGGTGATCCGGTCGAGGCCCAGGTCTTTCGTGACCTCGCGCAATCCGCCGCCCTGCGATCGGAAGACACGGATCGGTCCGTGGTCGGTCGACAGGATGAGCTCCGGACGTCGGTCGCCGTCGAGATCGGCGAAGACCGCGCCGGTCACCAAACCGACGTCGGCCAAGGCGCGCGATGCCTCGACGTCCTCGATGAACCGGCCGCCTTGTTCGCGGAAGATCTTCGAGACCGCGGGCTCGGGCCAACGGCGCGGGTTCACACGTCCGCCGACGAAGAGCCCGGTCCGCCCGTCGCCCTCCAGGTCGCCGATGGCGATCGCGCCCGGGCTGCTGCCCAGCGAGGGCACCGGGGTGCCGGCCCTCAACGCGCCATCGACGAGGTCCCAGCGCAGCACGGAGGGTTGGTTGGTGTCGGCGCTCTCGTAGTTCGCGAGCGCCGCAAGGATCGAGCGGCGTCCGCCCGCGCCGGCGAAGGTCACCAGCCCGAGCAGGTCGTCGGGCAACAGCGGGCCGGGCACCGCGAGGTCCTTGAACCCGCCCTTGCCGTTGCCGAGCTTCACCGCCAGCCGGCCTCCGCGGGAACCACCGACCACCACGTCGGCCCGCCCATCCCCGTCGACATCGGCGATGAGCACGGACGGCCCGAGCTGGCCGAGCCGGTACGGTAGCGTCGGTTGTTGGGCGAAATCGTCGAAGGGCTCCTCGAACGCGACATGGTCGAGCTTCGCGGTGTCGTCGGCGTACCAGGTCGCGGGCTTCGTCGCCGGTGCCGCGCCGGTCACCGGGGCGCCCGCCCCGGTCTCGTCCACCTCGTAGATGAAATCGGGTTTCACGCCTTCGACGACGCTCCGTTGTCCGGACCGCCAGACGACTTCGAGCGTCATGTCGCCTTTGCCGGCGGCGAAGACGCGCAGCGGTTCGCTGCTCGAGAGGTATTGGCCGCCGGCGACCATCTCTTGGGACTGCCGGACCGGGCCGCCGGTGAGGGTGATCCGGGCGCCGATGCCCGTGCCGTTGGGCGCCTTGCCTTTGAGGCGGACGGCGACGCGCGGCGCGCTCGTGTCGTTGCGATAGATGAGCGGCGGGCCGTAGGCGCAGTTGAGCACCAGGTCGAGGTCGCCGTCCTCGTCCAGGTCGGCGGTGACCATCCCGTGCGCGATGCGGGTGGAATCGAAGCCCCATGCGGCGCTGGTGTCCGCGAAGGTGAGGTCGTGCTGGTTGCGGAACGCGGCCTTGGGCGGTTCGAGCCGCGGATACTGCTGCAACAGGTCCTTGGTGACCTGCAGGCTCTGGCCCGGACGGGATTTCACGCGGGCGGTGACGTCGCGGTTGTTGACGTCGTGCATGTGGCCGTTCGAGACGAGCAGGTCCTCCCAGCCGTCGAGGTCGACATCGATGAAGACCGGCGCCCACGACCAACTGGTGGCCGCGACGCCGGCGAAGCAGGCGATCTCCGCGTAGGTGCCGTCGCCGCGGTTCCAGTAGAGCGCGTTGCGTGGGAACTCCTCGCGGGCGGCGGAGAGGCCGGGCGATCGGGCGATCGGCGAGATGGGGCTGGACGTGCGGAGGTGCTGGCCGAGGTTGCCGTCGAGCATCTCGACCGTGAAGAGATCCAGCCGGCCATCGCGGTCGATGTCGGCGAAATCCACGCCCATCGAGGCGAAGCTCATGTTGCGCAGCGCCATCGCGGGCGCCTCGCGGAAGCGGCCCTTCCCGTCGCCGAGCCACAGATGGTCCGGAGTCTGGAAATCATCGCACACGTAGATGTCGGGAAAGCCGTCGCCGTCCACGTCGCGGATCTGGACCGCGAGCCCGAAATCCGCGGCCGGCGGGACGGGACGCCCTTCCGCGTCGCTGAAGGTCTTCTCCCAAGCCGTCGGCGTGAACCGGCCCTTGCCGTCGTTGAGATACAGCACGTCGGGCTCGCCGAGCTCGTAGAGCTTGCCCTCGATGATCCGCAAGCGGTTGGCGAAACGGCCGGTGACGACCGGTTGGCCGTCCACCATGCGGGTCGCGACCGTCGCGCCGTCGCGGAGGATCGCCTGGGTCGCGAAGTTGCACTGGTAGAGGTCCAGGTCGCCGTCGCCATCGACGTCCGCGAGGGCCAGCGAGGTCCCGCCGGTGCGGCTGGCGATGCCGCAGGACGCGGCGACATCGGTGAAACGGCCCTTGCCGTCGTTCAACAGGCACGCGTGCGGTCCACCGAACCCGGTGACCAGCAGGTCCAGCGTGCCGTTCCCGTCGAGGTCGCCGAACACCGCGCCGACGGAGGTCTGGTTGGTGCAGCCGGCACCGGAGCCCGCGGTCACGTTGGCGAACTTCCATCCGCCTAGGTTGCGGAAGAGCTGGTTGGAGGACTGCTTGTGGACGAAGTACAGGTCCACATGGCCGTCGCCATCGATATCTGCGGCCGCGACGCCCGACCCGTTCATCAGGTTCTGGAACTGCCCGAGGCGTGTCTCCGAGAGGTCGTTGGTGAAATCGATCCCCAGCGTCGCCGGATCGAGCAGGGTGAAGCCGGTCTTGCCGCCCGCGGGCACGGCGAGCTTGGCGGCGCGGTGACCCGGGCCCGCATGCCAGTCGAGGGCGTTCGCGGCCGTGCTGAGGACCAGCACCGCCAAGAGCGAAGGGAAGCGTGCGTGTTGCATGTCGGGAACGCGCGTAGCGAACCTCGTGTGTCCGTGCGACGTCAACTTCTCTCCGGAAGCCTCGATCTCCACGGGGTCGCGGAGGAAAAAGCTTGTCGCTCCGACCGCGCCCCCCTATCTCCCAGCGCGCAGCGTGAAGCCCACGTGGCGGAATTGGCAGACGCGCTAGATTCAGGTTCTAGTGAGTAACATCGTACAGGTTCAAGTCCTGTCGTGGGCACCACGCTTTGCAGGTCATTCAACGACAGCAGGTTGAACAGACCGAAGCTGCGCCGTATCCTCTCGGCAAGGCAGTCTGGGAAGGCAAGCGCCGGCTTCTTCAACGGTGTTCCGCCGAGAGACGCTCCGATGGGTTGCTCATGGCCCTCCGGTTCCCCGTCCGTTGCGGCCCGCTGCAAACCCGCGACCCGAGCTGGTCCTGAGCGAAAAGAATCCCACACCTTTCCTTCCTGATTCCTTGGTAGTTGCTCGGCAGTCCGAATAGTCTACTGGCCAGCCTCTTCTCCCTGTCCCGTCCGATTGGGCAGGCTTGGAGCGGCGTCCGTCCGGTCCCGACCGTTCCCTATCGCTGATCATGGCCCGCAAACCCAGCAGCCCTGTAAGCACCGTCCTTTTCGGCTCCGGGATCCACGCGCCCGACCCATGCAGCGGCTACCACTTCGCCTTCGTTTCCGGTCCTGAATTCGCCAGATCCATCCCGACGGGATGGATCGTTCGGATTCCCCGGTCGGGACTGCGGTAAAGTGCTTACCGCTTCTGCCGCATGAACAAAAAGTCGCTCACCGAGGCGGACATCCGCTCCAAGTTCATCACCCCGGCCTTGGTCGGAGCGAACGGCGACAAGTGGGACCTGATGACCCAGATCCGCGAGGAGGCCTACTTCACCAAAGGGCGCGTGATCGTGCGCGGGAAGATGGTGATGCGCGGGGAGGCCAAGAAGGCCGACTACCTCCTCTCCTACAAGCCGAACCTCCCGCTCGCCGTCATCGAGGTGAAGGACAACCACCACTCCGTCGGCGCAGGCATGCAGCAAGCGCTGGGATACGCCGAGATCCTCGATGTCCCGTTCGCCTACAGCTCCAACGGCGACGCCTTCTTGGAGCACGACCGCACGGGCACCAGCGGCACCGTGACGCGCGAGATACCCCTCGACCAGTTTCCGACACCTGCCGAGCTATGGGCGCGTCATCGCGCCGCCAAGGGCTACACCGTCGAGCAAGAAGCCGTCGCCACCCAAGATTACCACGACAACGGCTCGCAGAAATCGCCGCGCTACTACCAGCTCATCGCCATCAACCGCACGGTCGACGCCATCGCCCGAGGGCAGGACCGGATCCTCCTCGTGATGGCCACCGGCACCGGCAAGACCTACACCGCCTTCCAGATCATCTGGCGGCTCTGGAAGTCCGGCACCAAGAAACGCATCCTCTTCCTCGTCGATCGCAACATCCTCGCCGACCAGACCAAGACCAACGATTTCAAGCCGTTCGGCACGGCCATGACCAAGATCACCCACCGCAAGGTGGACAAGTCCTTCGAGATCTACCTCTGCCTCTACCAAGCTGTCACCGGCACCGAAGAGGAGCAGAACATCTACACCCAGTTTTCGCCCGACTTCTTCGACCTGATCGTCGTGGACGAGTGCCACCGGGGCAGCGCGGCCGACGACGCCGCATGGCGCAAGGTGCTCGAATACTTCACGACCGCGACCCAGATCGGCCTCACGGCCACGCCGAAGGAAACGAAGGACGTCTCCAACATCGAGTACTTCGGCGACCCCATCTACACCTACTCGCTGCGGCAGGGCATCTCCGACGGCTTTCTGGCGCCGTACAAGGTCGTGCGCATCGGCCTCGACAAAGATCTCGATGGCTGGCGGCCGGAGGATGGCCAGACCGACAAGCACGGCCAGCTCATCGAAGACCGCGAATACAACGCCCGGGACTTCGACCGGAACCTCATCCTCGAAAAGCGCACCGCGCTCGTCGCCGCCAAGGTCACGGAATTCCTCCGCGCGACCGACCGCTTCGCCAAGACGATCATCTTCTGCGAGAACATCGACCACGCCGAGCGCATGCGGCAAGCGATGGTCAACGCCAACCCCGACCTGGCCGCTGCCAACGCCAAGTACGTCATGCGCATCACCGGCGACAACGACGAGGGCAAGGCCCAGCTCGACAACTTCATCGACCCGGAGTCCACCTATCCTGTGATCTGCACCACCTCCCGCCTCATGAGCACCGGCGTGGACGCGCAGACCTGCCACCTGATCGTGCTGGACCGCCGCATCGCCTCCATGACCGAGTTCAAGCAGATCATCGGGCGCGGCACCCGGATCAACGAGGATTACGGGAAGCTCTTCTTCACCATCATGGATTTCCGGCAGGCGACGGCCCTGTTCGTGGATCCGGATTTCGACGGCGAACCGGTGCAGATCTACGAGCCGAAGGAAGGCGAGACCGTCGTGCCGCCGGACACGGACGACGGCGCTCTTCATGAATCGCCTCCTCCGTATGGCGACACCATCATCGATATCGAGGTGGATGGAGGCTTGGGTGGCACCCGACCGCCGAGATACTTCGTCGACAACGTCGAGGTCCGCGTCGCCACCGAGCGCGTCCAATACCTCGACGAGCATGGCAAGCTCATCACCGAATCGCTCAAAGACTACTCCCGCAAGGCGCTCCGCAAGGCCTACACCTCGCTCGACCAGTTCCTCACCTGCTGGAACGACGCCAAGAAGAAGCAGGCCGTCTTGGAAGAACTCGCCGCCAAGGGCGTCTTCCTGGATGAACTGGCCGAATTGGTCGGCCGTGACTACGACGCTTTCGACCTCGTCTGCCATGTCGCCTTCGATGCGCCGCCGAGAACGCGGAAAGAGCGGGCGGCTCAGGTGAAACGGCGGGACGTCTTCGCGAAGTATGGCGAGAAAGCCCGTGCCGTCCTTGACGCGCTGCTCCAGAAATACGCCGACAGCGGCATCACCAGCGTCGAATCCTTGGAAATCCTGAAAGTAGACCCCCTCACCGCCTTCGGCACGCCGGTCGAGATCGTGACGCTCTTCGGCGGACGGGGTGGCTATCTGGCCGCCGTCCGCGAACTCGAATCCGCCCTCTACCAGGAAGCTGCCTGATGGGTTGCCAACCTCCGTCCTCTGCGTAGCCTTCCCATGTCCGACGATGCAACCAACCTCCGCCAACGCGATGCCGGTCAAGCCGCTGCTCTCTCCCGGGCAGATGGTGCGGATCTTGTCGGCGCGGCGCTCGATCACCTCCGCCGAAGCCTATCGACAGATGGCACAGCACACGGGGCGCCCACTCTCGCCCGGCAGACGGAAGACCTTCGTGGATGGGCGAGAGGTCTGGGTCTGCTGCTGAGTCTCGCCGACCTACCGACCAAGGTCGTCCGCGGGGGGCAGGAGCACGACCTTTTTCACGACGAAGCCACCGACCGCTATCTCAAGGTCACCCGTGACGGCGTCTTCGGCCTCGCCCCCGGCATCGACCTCGCCTTGGTGTCTTCCCATGAGGACGCCCGGCGTTTCCATCTGTGGGAAGCTTCCCCGATCGAATACCTCGAACGGCTCCAACTCCAGAACCAGCTCGTCCCCGGCCTGAACCATCTCGAAGGGATCATCGACCAGGGCGACGATCTGGCCGTGGTCACCTCGCAGCCGCGTTTCGATCTCGTGGCCGTCACCCAGCCGGAGATCGACGCGTGGTTCGCCCGGTCGGGCTTCGAAAAGGTGACCGAGTGCGGATACTACCGCGCTGAGGACAACCTCGGCATCTTCGACGCCCACACGAAGAACCTCGTGCGTTTCCAGGACGACCTCATCCCCTTCGACGTGATCCCCTGCCGACCTGCCGGTGGCTTCCTCCAGTTCATCGCCGAAACGCTTGCCGCCGGCCATACGGTGCGCGCCGTCCGCACCGTCACCACCACTCCGCGACCTTCTTAGCCCATGCCCAACGTCTCCAACCTCATCAAGACCATCCAGGACATCATGCGCAAAGACGCTGGTGTCGATGGCGATGCCCAGCGACTTGCCCAGCTCGGCTGGATGTTCTTCCTCAAAATCTTCGACGACCGCGAAAAGGAGATGGAGGTCCTCCGCGACAACTACAGATCCCCGCTGCCCAAGGAACTCCGCTGGTCCAACTGGGCCACCGATGAGGAAGGGATCACCGGCGACGCTCTCCTCGCTTTTGCCAACAACGACCTGCTGCCCAAATTGAAGGCCCTCTCCGGCAGTGGCGACATCGTCACGCTCATCAAGGCCGCGTTCGATGGTGCCAACAACTACATGAAAAACGGCACGTTGATGCGCCAAGTCATCAACAAGATCAACGGCATCGACTTCAACGCCTCCGATGATCGCCACATGTTCGGCGATATCTACGAGAAGCTCCTCAAGGACCTCCAGTCCGCGGGCAATGCCGGCGAGTTCTACACCCCGCGCGCCGTCACCCAGTTCATCGTCGAGCAGGTCGATCCCCGTCTCGGCGAGACCATCCTCGACCCCGCCTGCGGCACCGGCGGCTTCCTCGTCTGCGCCATCGAGCACCTGCGCAAGCAGGCCAAGACCGAGGCCCACGAGCGCACCATCCAGGACTGCTTCGCCGGCATCGAGAAGAAGCACCTCCCTCACGTCCTGTGCATGACCAATCTCCTCCTGCACGGCATCGACGTGCCCTCCAACGTCCGCCACGACAACACCCTCGCCCGCCCCCTGCGCGATTGGAGCCCGAAAGAGCGCGTGGACGTCATCGTCACCAACCCGCCCTTCGGCGGCATGGAGGAGGACGGGATCGAGCAGAGTTTTCCGCTCACCTTTCGCACCCGCGAGACGGCTGACCTCTTCCTGGTGCTGATCATCCATCTGCTCAAAGATGGCGGGCGCGGGGCCATCGTCCTGCCTGATGGCACGCTCTTTGGCGAGGGGATCAAGACGCGGGTGAAGGAGAAGTTGCTGACCGAGTGCAACCTGACACCGTCGTGCGCCTGCCCAACGGCGTCTTCGCGCCCTACACCGGCATCAAAATCAACCT
>CAIWVP010000087.1 GCA_903916195.1 uncultured Verrucomicrobiota bacterium
CGCGGGGAGAAGTCACGGACGGGCGGCAGCCCGTCCCTACCCTCGTGGGGTAGGGTCCGCGCTGCCGCGAGGCCCCATCTGTCCCGCGTCGCCCGCGCCAACCTCCTCGGGCACGCCCACGCCTACTGGAATCTCCCCTCACACCACCTCGACTGACCGCCACTTCTGATCGCACCGTCGGACGTGCCGGCGATCCGCGGATCAGTCCGCGCTGGCAGCGGGCGTGTCCGACCGCTACCAATCCGCCCGTGTCGCTTTTCGGTCTCTTCTCGGCCGCTCTGATCGCTTATCTGTCGGGCTCCCTGCCGACCGGATTCCTGGTCGCCCGCGCCAAGGGCGTGGACATCCGCAAGGCCGGCTCCGGCAACATGGGGGCGACGAACGTCTTCCGCGTGCTCGGCAAAGGCCCGGGGATCTTCGTCCTGCTCGTCGACGCCCTGAAAGGTGCCTTGCCCGTGCTCGTGCTGCCATCGCTGCTGTCCCGGCCCGCGCTGGGTTCGCCGGATCCGGCGTGGATCGCGCTCGTGGCCACGCTCTGCGCCGTGCTCGGCCACAACTACACCTGCTGGCTCGGGTTCAAGGGCGGCAAAGGCATCGCGACCTCCGCCGGGGCCTTCGCCGCGCTGGTCCCCGGCGCGCTGCTGGCGACGGTCGCCGTGTGGCTGCTGGTCTTCGCCGCCAGCCGCTACGTGTCGCTCGCCAGCGTCTGCGCCGCGGGCGCGCTGCCGGTCGCGGCGGCGCTCACCCACCGCCCCCTTCCCGTCGTCGCGCTCACCCTCGTGCTGTCGCTGCTCGCCATCTGGAAGCACAAGCCCAACCTCCAGCGTCTGGTCGCCGGGACCGAGGCCCGGTTCGTGAAGAAACCGGCCGCGCCCGCCGCGCCGGAGGAGGTCCGCCGATGAAGGTCTCCGTCATCGGCGCCGGCGCCTGGGGCACCGCGCTCGCATTGGTCGCCCATCAGAACGGCCACGCGGTCACCGTCTGGGGACACGATGCCGGGCATCTCGCCGACGCCGCGCGCGACCGCGTCAACGAACGCTATCTCCCGGGTATCCCGTTGCCGACGGACCTGCGGTTCGAGCCGGACCTCGCGGCGGCCGCGGCGGACGCGGAGATGCTGGTGCTCGCCGTGCCCAGCAAAGCCTTCCGCGAGCTGGCCACCCGGCTGACGGGCTTCGCCCGCCTCGTCGTCAGCGTCACCAAGGGCATCGAGGCGCAGAGCGGTCTGACGATGTGCGGCGTGCTGGAGGAGACGATGCCCGCGGCCCGGCTCGCGGCGTTGTCCGGGCCGTCGTTGGCCATGGAAGCGGCGCGTGGGGTCCCCACGGCCGTGGTGGCCGCCAGCCGCGATGCCGAGACGGCGCGGACCGTGCAAGGCGTGTTCCACCGGCCGGCGTTCCGCGTCTACACCGGCAACGACCTCATCGGCGTCGAGTTGGGCGGCGCGCTGAAGAACGTCATCGCCATCGCCGCCGGCGTCTGCGACGGGCTCGGCTTCGGCGACAACTCGAAGGCCGCGCTCATCACGCGCGGCGTCGCCGAGATGTCGCGGCTGGGCGTGAGCTGCGGGGCGCGCCCGGAGACCTTCGCCGGCCTGAGCGGCCTGGGCGACCTGACCGTGACCTGCTTCAGCAAGCTGAGCCGCAACCGGTCCTTCGGTGAACGCATCGGCCGGGGCGAGAAGGCCGCCGAGATCCTCGCCGCCACGCGGACCGCCGTCGAAGGCCATCCGACCGCACGCAGCGCGGGCGAGTTGGCGGACCGCCTCGGTGTCCCCTGCCCCATCATCGCCGAGGTCCGCGCGATGCTCTACGCGGGCAAGGAACCGCGCCATGCCGTCGCCGACCTCCTCGGCCGCGACTCCAAGGCCGAAGGCTGATCAGCCGGGGCCGCGGCGTCCGTCCCGGTGCAGGGAGACGGTGCCTCCGCACCACCCCCCGGTCCTCGGTCCTCGCTCCGGCCGGAAGACCTCCTTCCGCGCCCCTCTCTCAGAGCTTCGCCTTCATCGCCGCGAGCAGATCGCCGTAGTCGTCGAACGCCGGGAACTGCGGGAACTCGCGGCGGACGTTGTCCGGCGCGTGGAAGAGGTACCCGTGGTCGGCCTGGAGCAGCATCGTCGTGTCGTTGTACGAATCGCCGGCCGCAAGGACGCGGTAGTTCAGCAACTGGAGCGCGCGCACCGATTGGCGCTTCTGGTCGACCATGCGGAGCTGGTAGCCGGTGATCCGGTCGTCCGCGACCACCAACCGGTGGCAGAAGAGCGACGGCCACTCGAGCTGGCGCATGAACGGCTGTGCGAACTGCTCGAAGGTGTCGGAAAGGATGACCACCTGCGCCAGCGTCCGCAGCTCCCGGAGGAACTCGAGCGCGCCCGGCAGCGGCGGCAGCGTGGCGATCACGGCTTGGATATCCGAGAGCCGGATCCCGTGGCGGTCGAGGATCTCCAACCGGTAGCGCATGAGCTTGTCGTAGTCCGGCTCCTCGCGGGTGGTGCGGCGCAGCTCCGGGATTCCCGTCTTCTCGGCGACGGCGATCCAGATCTCCGGGGTGAGCACGCCTTCCATGTCGAGGGTGACGAGGGACTGTTTCATGGGCGCGAAAGGAACCACGATCGGCATCCGGGTGTCGAACGACGAATGCGTCGCGCCTCCAGCCACGCCTCGCGCCCGACCGGTCCGAGGCGTTCTTGTCTCCAAAGCCGATGAACGTGGACAGCGACGACGCGAAGGGGCGAAGAAGACGGAGAGTCAAAATCTGGAAAGCAGGAACGAAGCAGTGCCCGTCTTGCTTTCCTAATTGCCGGCCCCTTCTTCCGGACTTCGCATCTTCGCGCCTTCGCTGATAACCTCTTCCCCGTATGCGCTACGTGCTGAAGCAGAAGTTCTGGAGCTGGGGCGACGACTTCAAGATCCGCGACGCGGACGGCAAGGACGTGTTCTTCGTGGATGGACGCGCCTTCAGCTGGGGCGACAAGCTGTCGTTCCAAGACATGCAGGGCAACGAGCTCGCCTTCATCCGGCAGAAGCTGCTGGCTTGGGGACCGACCTACTTCATCGAACGCGAAGGGCACGTGTTCGCCGAGGTCCGCAAGCACCTGTTCACGCTGCTGCGCTGCAAGTTCACCGTGGACCTGCCGGGGCCCGACGACCTGGAGGCGCAAGGCAGCTTCCTCGACCACGAATACACCTTCGAGCGCCACGGCCGCACCGTCGCCACCGTGAGCAAGCGGTGGTTCTCGTGGACCGACACCTATGGCGTGGACATCGACGCCGGCGAGGACGACGTGCTCATCCTCGCGAGCGCGGTGGTCATCGACTTGGTCTGCCATGCCGACAAGAACCAAGGCGGGCACTGATCGCCGGGACGCGGCGCCGGAACCCCCGTTCGGAAGCGGTCGGTTCCTCAGCGAAGCCCGTGCCTCCGGGGCTCTGCTGATCTCCCGTGCGCGAAAATCCCGTTGCCTGTCCCGCCGGCTTCCGGCTTTATCCCGAAGTGATTTTCGCCGCCGACACGACGACTACCGACTAGCGTCCGCAGCCCGATGCTGCCGGACGCCTCACGCCTCGCACCTGAACCGGTCCGGGGCGTTTTTGTTTCCAAAGCCGATGAAATCAAACAGCGAAGACGCGAAGATGCGAAGTGGAGCAGAGAGAATCTGGAAAGCAGGAAGGCATGAAAAGAACTGCTTCGGTCCTGCTTTCCTGCTTTCCAGATTCGACCTCTCCGTCTTCTTCGCGCCTTCGCTGTTGAATCCCTTTTCCCCATGAACGACGCATCCCAGCAACCGCCCGTGCCTCCGCAGCCCGCCTTCGAGGCGGCCAAGACCGACGTGCAGCGCAAGACGCTCGACCAGCGCGAGCTGGCCAACGAACTGATGCGCCTCCGCCATTCCTGCGCGCACATCCTCGCCACCGCCGTCCTCCGCCTGTGGCCCGATGCCCGGCTGGACATCGGCCCGGCCACCGAGGACGGCTTCTACTACGACTTCGACCTGCAGCACCGCTTCTCGCCCGACGACTTCCCGAAGATCGAGGAGGAGATGCGCAAGATCACCAAGGAGAACCAGGTCTTCGAGAAGTCGGTGAAGACCCGCGAGGAGGCCCGCGCCTATTTCGAGGGCAAGGGCCAGACCTTCAAGGTCGAGCGCCTCGGCGACATCCCCGAGGGCGAGACCATCACGTTCTTCCAGAACGGCGAGTTCGTGGACCTCTGTGCCGGGCCGCACGTCATGCGCACCGGCAACGTGAAGCCCGGCGGCATCAAGATGCTGCGCGTCGCCAGCGCCTACTTCCGCGGCAACGAGAAGAACCCGCAGCTCCAGCGCCTCTACGGCACGGCCTTCAAGAACAAGGAGGAGCTGGACAACTGGCTTGCGCTCCAGGAGGAGGCCAAGAAGCGCGACCACCGCAAGATCGGCGCGGAGATGGGCCTGTTCGCCTTCGACGCGGAATACGTGGGGCCGGGCCTCGCGCTGTGGCTGCCCAAGGGCGCGGTGCTGGTCGAGGAGCTGGAGAAGCTGGCCAAGGAGACCGAGTTCCTCGCCGGCTACGTGCGCGTGAAGACGCCGCACCTCGCCAAGGAGAAGATGTATAAGACGTCAGGCCATCTGCCGTATTACGCGGAGAGCATGTTCCCGCCGATTGAATTGGTCGAGTCGGGCGACCTGGAACGCGTCGCCAGTCTCAAAAATAGCATCATAAATTGTGAGCAGGTGATGCACGAAGAGGTTGGTGCGGGCCGTTCAGAGACAGCATTGCCGCTAGACGACCGGCGAGTGAAACTCGAGCAGGAGTTGGAAGGGTTGGTGGAGCGCTACTACCTCAAGGCGATGAACTGCCCGCACCACCACCGCATCTTCGCGGCGGAACCGCGCAGTTACCGCGACCTGCCGCTGCGGCTGGCCGAATACGGCACCAACTACCGCTACGAGCAGTCGGGCGAGCTCTTCGGCCTCATGCGTGTGCGCGCCATGAACATGAACGACGCGCACCTCTACTGCACCGCCGAACAATTCGCCGACGAGTTCCGCGCGGTGAACGAGATGTACCTGAAATACTTCAAGATCTTCGGCATCGAGAAATATGTGATGCGCTTCAGCACGCACGACCCCGCCCGCCTCGGCCAGAAGTTCGTCAACGAACCGGAGCTCTGGAAAAAGACCGAGGACATGGTCCGCAACGTCCTGATCGAGTCGGGCATCAACTACGTGGAGGTGCCCAACGAGGCCG
This sequence comes from uncultured Verrucomicrobiota bacterium, assembly GCA_903916195.1. GTDB lineage: Bacteria > Verrucomicrobiota > Verrucomicrobiia > Limisphaerales > UBA9464 > CAIVQB01. The sequence goes on from CAIWVP010000087.1 coordinate 5,229, forward strand.
CCTTCTACGGCCCGAAGATCGACGTGCAGGTGTGGAGCGCCATCGGCCGCGAGTTCACCATCGCCACCAACCAGGTGGACTTCGCCGTGCCCGCCAAGTTCGGCCTCGTCTACAAGGACCGCGACAACGCGCTGAAGACGCCGCTGTGCATCCATCGCGCTCCGCTGGGCACGCACGAGCGCTTCATCGGCTTCCTCATCGAGCACTACGCCGGCAATTTCCCGCTCTGGCTCGCGCCCGAGCAGGTCCGCGTGCTCACGCTCAACGACGACCCCGCGCTGGTGGACTACGCCAAGGCGATCACCGCCGAGCTGCGCTCGCAGTTCGTCCGCGTGGAAGGCGATTACAGCGCCGACCCGGTCAAGGCGAAGATCTCCGACGCCGAACACGCCAAGGTCCACACCATGCTCGTGCTCGGCGGCCGCGACCTCGAGTCAGGCCAGGTGAGCGTCCGCCTCCACAGCAAAGGCCCGCAAGGCGCGAAGCCCCGGGCGGAAGCGGTGGCGGACATCTTGGCGGCGATCAAGGAGCGGCGCGCATAGCCGCGCCAGGCATCGTAGCGTGGACCGGCGCTCCGCCGTGTCGCAGGTCGGCAACCTGCGAGGCGGCGGAGAACCGATCGGCGTGGCGAAGGTTCCGCTTCGCTCACCACGGACCTCCGCCGACTACCAGTCGGCACTAGGCCGGCACTACGCCAGGCGCTGCTTGAAGAAAGCGATCGTGCGCTCCCAGGCAAGCTGCGCGTTCTTCTCGTCGTAGCGGCCGGTGGAGTCGTTGTGGAAGCCGTGGTTGCACTTCGGATACATGTGCATGGCGTGGTCCACCTTGGCGGCCTTCAGATCAGCCTCGTAGTCCGGCCATGTGTCGTTCACCCGTTGGTCCAGCTCGGCGAGTTGGATCAACATCGGCGCCTTGATGTCCTTGCGGACCTCCTTCGCGGCGGGCGTGCCGTAGAACGGGACGCCCGCATCGAGCGTGTCGGGCACGACCGCGGCGAGCATGTTCACGATGTAGCCGCCGAAGCAGAATCCGACCGCACCCAGCTTGCCGTTGCTCAGCTCGTGCGCCTTGAGGAACTTAGCGGCGGCGACGAAATCCTGTTCGATCTTGGCCTTGTCCAGCGCCCCTTGCATGGCCCGGCCTTCATCGTCGTTGCCGGGATAGCCGCCTTTGGGATGGAGCGCATCGGGCGCGAACGCGACGAAGCCGGCCTTGGCCACCCGCCGCGCGACATCCGCGATGTAGGGGTTCAGGCCGCGGTTCTCATGGACCACCAAGACCACGGGTGCCTTGCCCTTCAGGGCGCTGGGCGTGACCAGGTAGCCGCGACCTTCTCCGTGGCCTTTCGGTGAAGGGAAGACCACGTAGCGGCCCTTGATCCCGGGATCATTGAAGGAGACCTGTTCCGCGTGGGCGTAGTCCGGCATCAACGCGCCGAGCAGGACGCTCATCGAGAACCCGGCCACCGCCAGCGTGGAGAGCCGGCCCATGAAGGTGCGCCGGTCGATGATGCCGTGGGCGTATTGGTCATACCAATCGAACGCTTCCTGCGGGATGGGCGGATGGGAGAGGGTCTCGGTTCCGGGAACGCTGGCGTGCATCGTGTTCATGGGGGTTCTTGGCTTTGTAGGAGCACAGTGGATCGGCCGGAGCGTCCAATCAACCCCGCAGCAAGGCAACGCGGACCGCAGCGTCCGGTGCCGGCCGGGCATCTCGCCGGCAACTCCACCCACTGGCTCACGCCCGGACCGCCCCCGCTGGTAGGACGCGTCCGGGCGACCACCACCGGGATCTTCGCCCGGTTCCAAGGACTCCGGGCGTGGAGGGGGTGCGCGCACCTTGCATCCTGCCGGGTGCCGCCCATGCTTCCGCGCGCATGGCTGAACGGTTGAACTCCGATGTGATGACGAAGCCCGACGTGGCGCTGGAGCAGACGCTCCGGCCTTCGGCGTTCAACGACTTCACGGGCCAGGCCAAGGTGAAGGACCGCCTCGAGATCGCGGTCGAGGCGGCGAAGCGGCGCGGCGAGGCGCTCGACCATATCCTGCTCAGCGGTCCGCCGGGTTTGGGCAAGACCACCATCGCGAACATCCTGGCCAAGGCGATGGGCGCGAACGTGAAGTGCACCAGCGGGCCCACCATCGAGAAGGCCTCCGATCTCGCCGGGCTGCTCACCAACCTGGAGGAAGGCGACGTCCTGTTCATCGACGAGATCCATCGGCTGCAGAAGACGGTGGAGGAGTACCTCTACCCCGCGATGGAGGACTTCAAGCTCGACATCATCATCGATCAGGGGCCGAACGCGCGCAGCGTCCGGCTGAACCTGCCGCGCTTCACGCTCATCGGCGCGACCACGCGCAGCGGCCTGCTGAGCGCGCCGTTGTTGACGCGCTTCGGTATCCGCGAGCGGCTCGACTACTACACGACCGAACAGCTCCAGCGGATCCTGGTCCGCGCGGCGGGGCTGCTCGGCGTGGCGGTCGAGGAAGCCGGGGCGCACGAGATCGCCCGCCGGAGCCGCGGCACGCCGCGCATCGCCGGCAACCTGCTGCGCCGCGTGCGCGACTACGCCGAGGTCCGCGGCGACGGCCGCATCACCTCGCAGCTCGCGGACAAGGCGCTGGGCATCCTCGAGATCGACGAGAACGGGCTCGACGAGATGGACAAGCGGATCCTGGAGACGGTGATCCTGAAGTTCGGCGGCGGACCGGTCGGCGTGAATTCGCTCGCCGTCGCGGTCGGCGAGGAACCGGACACCATCGAGGAGGTCTACGAGCCGTACCTCATCATGGAAGGCTATCTGAACCGCACCGCCCAAGGCCGCATCGCGACCGAGCGCAGCTATCAGAAGCTGGGCCTGAAACCGCTGGCCGCGCAGGCCCGGCTGCTCTGAGCGCGCGGCCCGGGGCGCCGCTCACTTCTCCTTCAGCTCGACCTCGCCGGTCCAACCGGCGCCGGGCGGATGTTCCCGGAGCTCGGAGATCGTCTTGAGGTAGAACTTCGTCGGACCGTCCCCGGGCCAACGTTCTTCCACCGCCTTGAACGCCGCCTCGGCCGCGTCGAGCCGGCCGGCCTGGAACCCGGCGAGAGCGCCGGCGAACGCGACGTGCAACTCGGCGAACTCGGCGCGCTGCTCCAGCGTGCCGACAAGCTCGTGCACCTCGACCGCCTTCTCGAAACCTTTCAGCACCAGCCGGCCGATGGGGCGCGTCAGGAACCGGTCGCCCCCCTTGGCGTAGGTCGCCCCGGTCAGGAGCGTGAGCGTGCCGAGGTACTTGTTCAGGCTCTCCATGCGCGAGGCGAGGTTGATGTTCTCGCCGAAGGCCGTGTAGTCGAAGCGCTCGCGGCTGCCGAAGTTGCCGACGTTCGCCTCGCCGGTGTGCAGTCCGATCCGGGTGACGAGCTTGCGGCCGTTGCTCTCCTGCACGGCCTGCTGACGGAAGCGCAGCGCGGCATCGCAGGCGCGGTAGGCGTGGTCGGGCTGCGGATCCGGCGCGTTCCAGATGGCGAAGATGGCGTCGCCGATGAACTTCACGACCGTGCCGTCGGTGGGGAACACGCACTGGCCCACGGCGGTCTCGAAATACTGGTTCATCATGTGCGCCAGGTCGTCGGGATCCAGCCCTTCGGAGATGCTGGTGAAGCCGGCGATGTCGCTGAAGAAGACCGTCACCTCGTGCTTGGTCGCGCCCGGCCGCATGAGTTCCTCCGCTTTCTCGCCGGCAAACTTCCGGGCGAGCTTCGGCGAGAGGTAGCTGGAGAGGGATTGGAGGAGCCGCTGGTTGCGGAGGAACAAGCGGAGCGAGTTGAAGACCAGCGAGTAGAGCCAGCCGACGCCGATCTGCACGACCGGGATCAGCCAGCCGAACCAGAGGTGCCGCGATTCGAAAAACCAGTAGCTGGCGCCACCCACCAGCAGGACGCCTCCGAGCGCGGCCCCGGTGGCCGGCACCGCGCGCAACTGGAGCAGGCCGGGCCCGGCCGACAGGCCCGTCACCACGACGATGAGCAGCACCCAGCGCAGGTCCATGCGCATGAGCCAGTCGCCGCGGACGAGGTTCAGCGCCACCGTGGCATGGATCTCCACCCCCGCCATGAACTGCTCGCGTTCATCGGCCAGCGCGGCGTAGGGGCTCACGTAGGAGTCCTTCCGTTCCCCGCTGAATTTCGTGAGCGTCGACGACCCGACGAAGACCATCCGGTCACGAAAATAGGCATCCGGGATCTCCTGGCCCACCGCCGGATCGAGCACATCGGCCATGGAGACGCTCGCGATGCGCCCCGGAGGCCCGTAGTAGTTCACCCAGCGCTCCACCTTCTCGGCCTCCTGCGTGGCGGCTTCATCGCGGCCCAGGGTGACCGGTGACCGGAGCAACGACGACACCGACCACTCGAGGCTGTGCTTGCTCGGCGGATACGACGGCGGATGTCTCCGGACGACCTGGTCGTAGGAGGGCACCAGTTGGGGGAACCCCAAGGTGATCTCCTCCAACCGGTCCGGGTCCGCGACCTTGAGCGCCCGGACCAGCGCTTTGAAGGGCGGGATCGCCCCGGGCGTGCCGCGATGGCCCCATGCCTCGTCGGTGATCTTGGTGCTCATCGCCGCCACCACCTTGCCGCCGGCCCGCGCGACCGCTTCGGCCAAGGCCTTGTCGCCTTCCGGGTCGGCGAACCGTTTCTGCTCGAGGAAGATGATATCGAACACGATGGCCTTGGCTCCGGCGGCGGAGAGTCGGTCCACCAGCCGCGCATGGAGCCGGCGGTCCCAAGGTTCGTTCATCGGCTGGCCCATCCGTGCGTGGGAAGCCTCGTCCAGATAGACGATGCAGGCCTCTTGCGGCGGCTGGTGCTGCCTCAGCCGTTCGCGCATCAAGAACAGCCAATCATAGCTGCGATAACGGATGGGGTTGCCAAAGTTGCCATCAGTCGGGCCGCGCACCCCGGGGGCGCCGTCCTCCGGCCAAAAACTGGTGCGCAGCCATCGGCGGACTTTCTCCCGCTTCGGAAGCCGGTCCTTCTTGTCCCGCTTGTAGTCGGACTCATGCTCCAGATTGGTGCGCCACAGCGCCCAACCGACGCCGAGCGTGAGCACCAACGCCCCTACGGCATACCGGTCGAAGAGGGCGAGGAAGCGGCGCTTCATACCGCGCTCAGAAGTTCAGCCGCAGGCTGGTGTAGAGGGTGCGCTCGCGCGGGTACTCCTCGTGCAGGTTGAGCGGATTGAGGCGGTAGTCCTGCCCGGTGAGGTTGAGCACGCCCAAGCGCACCTCGCAGCGGCGCTGCAGGAAGCGGTATCCGCCCACGAGGTTGAACTGCCAGAAGTCGTCACCCGGAAGGTCCTTCGCCCCGACGCCGTAGCCGCGGTTCGATTGCTGCGACCACATCCCGGCGAACTCCGTGAAGAAACCGCTCTCGTGGTTGAACCGGACGAACCCGGTGACCTGATGCAACGTCGCCGAGACGTCCCGGGCGGGCGACGTGGGCAACCCGCTGATCGCCGGCGGATAGCTCTCGTCGAGGGCGGCTTCGCTCACGCGATACCGGGCCCCGACCGCCCAACGGTCGGCGATGAGCTGGTTGAGCGTGACCGCCAAGGTGCGTTCCTCGAACTGGATCCCGCGGGTGAAGGTGGCCGGTCCGGCGAGCGGATCGCCTGAGGTGTAGGTGTAGGCCCCGTAGTCCTGCCCCGCGTCGGACCGGAGCACTTCGCCGCTGAGATCGAGGTAGGTCCGGGTGGGGAACCGATAATCGACGCCCGCCCCGAACGTCTCGAACGCCGAGCCCGGGACCAGGCTCACGACCGATTCAGGGACCAGGCTGCGGAACGCCTGGGTGAAGCCCGCGACCTGCACGGGTTCGAGTCGCACGCTGGTGTCGTAGTAGCTGCCGCCGAGCGAACGGGTCCAAGCGGTCCGGACGTTGGCGTTGGTGAGCGGGGACCACTCCAAGCCGAGCTTGGGCGAGAGCTTGTCTTTGGTCTGTTGGCCCGCATCGGTCGGCGGTTGGTCGATGTTGACCGGGAAATAGAGCCGTTCGTAGCTGCCTCCCGCGGTGAACCGCAGGGAAGGAAGCAGCTGCCAGGTGTCGTAGGCGTAGACGCTCACGCGGTCGAGGTCGCTCGCGACCGAAGCGGTCGACGGATCGAACACCAACGAACCGGGGTTGAGGTTCGACCGGTTCGTGAGGCTGGTGACGGTCTCGAGGTCGCCCTTCTGGTAGCGGGCGCCGGCGACGAGCGTGTGGTCGCCGATCGCGGCGATGTGCATCGCCTCGACGCCGTAAGCCGTCAACTTGCTGCGGTAGTCCACCGCGAACGGCCTCGTCGAGTAGCGGTCGAACGCGACCAGGTGGTGCAGGAACGGCACGGTCGAGCGGGCGTCGCTGAACGCCAGCGTGTCGTCGAGCCGGCTCGCCAGCAGCAGCGTGTCCTGGCCCGGCACCCATCGGTGGTGCCATCCGGCGAAGACGTTCGGCGACTGCGTCTCGGTCGAACGGAACCCGGGGCTGGTGGCGTTCGGATCGTAGAGCTGGCGCGTGTCGCCGCTCGAGTAGTCGCTGTAGTTGACGAGCGTGAACACGCTGTCGTCCGGCGTGAGCTGCCACTTGGCCTTGCCATACAGCGAGAGCTGCTCCAGCCCGGTGTTCGGACCGAAACCGGCCTCGCTGCGGTAGTCCACGTCGAGCGCATATCCAAAATTGCCCAGCGTGCCGAACTGCGATCCGCGCTGCGTCCAGGTGCCGTTGCCGAAGTATTCGGTGGTCGAGCTGACGCCGACCCGGTCGCGGTCGAAAAGACGCGAGTATTCCTGCTGCGACACGTTCTGGGAGAGCGATCCGACGCCGACCGGCGCGAGCAGGTTCGCCACCAGCAACTCGCTGAACCAAGGCGTCTCGTAGCGCAAGTTGAACAGCCGCGGGTCGCGCAGCGAGTCATAGCTGTTCGCCAGGAACAGGTGCGCGCTGGCATTGCCGTAGTCGGCGGCGACGGCCCGGGCCGCCTCGCGGACCGACGGCTCGGTGAGACCGGCGTCGCGGTAGACGCTGGCCAGGTTGGCCCCGCGGACCGCCCGGTCCTGGTCGAGCAGTTGCCGGGAACGGTAGACGGCGCGGTTCTCGTTGCGGGCCTTCGATTCCTCCAGGCCCTGGACCGCTTCGTTGACCCGGTTCTGCTGCTGCCGGAGCAGCGCCAGGTAGAGCCACGAGGTCGGGTCGGCCGCGTCCAGTTGTCGGGCACGCTCCAGCTCACGATCGGAACGGGCGAGGTCGCGTTCCTCGCTCCACGCTTTCCCGAGGTAGCTGCGGAAGATGGCGCGGCCGGGTTCCATCGCGGCCGCGGTCTGCAGCTCGGCGCGTCCACCGGCGAGATCGCCTTGGCGGATAAGGCAGAGGCCGCGTCCCAGGTGCGCCGGCGCGAGGTCGGCGTCGAGGTCGATGGCCCGGTCGAAGGCCGCGATCGCGGCGGCGGTGCGGTTCTCGGCGGCCGCGAGATAGCCGTCGAGCGAGTGCGCCTGGGCGTTCCGCGGCGTGAGCTCGAGCGCGCGGGCGATCGCGGTCCGGGCGGCGGCGATGCGTCCGGTGCCGAACTCCAGCTCGGCGATCCGCGCCTGCGCGAAGCCGGAACCGGGCGCGGCCGCAGCCGAAGCGCGGGCCAACCGGAGCGCGCCGGTGATATCGAATCGCGCCTGGGCCGCATAGGCCGCCGCCAGCAGCCCCGTGGCGGTCTTGGGCGTCGTGCCCGCGGCACCGGCCTGCCCGCGCGCGACGGCGATGACCTGGCGGAGCGCCGTCGCCGGTTCGGACTCGACGCCCGCGAGGAAGCCCTCGGCCTTGGCGGCTTGGCCGACGGACAGGCTGAGCGCGGCGCGATAGGTCTTCTCCGCGGCGTCCGCCGGGACCCGGCCTTCCGGATACGCCGCCAGCGCGCCGAGCAGATCGCCGGCGGCGTAGGCCTCCAGCGAGGCGCCGAGAGCGTGGCTGCTGTCGGCAGAAAGCGCGATGTCTCCCAAGTGGAGGATGCCCGGATAATAGAGCGCCCATTGGACCGGCGCGACGGCGTCGAGCAGCGCCGTCTTGGTCGGGGCCTTGCCGGGTTCGACATCGCCTTGCTCGCCCGGGGCGAGGCGGACGCTGCCCAGTTCGTTGCTGAGGTCCACACGGCCTTCGAGCAGGGCGACGGTCGTGCGTCCGTCCTTGGCGACGCGGACGGCGACCTCGGTGCCGAGGATGGCCCCGGAAGCGACCGGGGTCTTGAACTTGTGCTCGTCGCTCTTCTCGCGGTTGAGGAGGTAGAAGCCGCCTTCACGGAGCTCGACCTGGAAACGGTCGGCGGCCCCACCACCGGACGAGAGGACGAGGTCGGTGAGCTCGTCGACGCGGTAGAGGGCCTTGTCGCCGATCCGGAGCGTGGCGCCGCAATCCGCGCCGGTGCTGAGGGCGTCGCCGAGCTGGAGGACATCGTTGGTCCGGCCGGAGAGATAGGCGTTCGCGCCTTTGCGCTGCACCTTGACCTTGTTCTCGATGGTCATGATGCGGGCGCCGCCTTCGCCCACGACGGGTTGGGCGGACACCTCGTTGGCGACGACCAGGCCCGCTGCGGCCAGGGCCAGGACCGACCGACGTGACGGAAGCTGGAAGGTGGGACGTTTCATGGCGTTAAACGGTGTGGGCAGAAAAGCAGATCCATCTGCGATAAACAATCTTCGAGCCAACCCAAGGGGGAGAACCGGGCCATCGATGTGCACAGCCGGCCGGGGGACAAGGCCCAGCCTGCCCCAAGGCCGCACCATGGCCAAAAAAGGCCACCCAACGGGCTCTACCGACGCTTTTCATCGGAAAGTTTCACCCTTTTGCCGGCGGACGGCATCCGCGGACGGCACCGTCCGCGATCCGATTCCCTCGTCCCGCCGGGACCGCCGGCTCAGGCCGGGATGCGGTCGGCGCGCAGGTACGGCCGGAGCGGCTCGGGGATGAGGACGCTTCCGTCGGCCTGCTGATGGGTCTCGACGAGCGCCACGAACAACCGCGCGAGCGCGGTTCCCGAGCCGTTGAGGATGTGCGGGAAGCGGTTCTCACCGGTCTCGATCTTATAGCGGAGGTTCATCCGGCGGGACTGGTAATCCTCGCAGTTCGAGCAGCTGGAGACCTCGAGATAGCTTCCTTGGCCGGGCGCCCAGACCTCGATGTCGTAGGTCTTGGCCGAGGCGAACCCCATGTCACCGGTGCAGAGGCTGATGACGCGATAGTGCAGGCCGAGCAACTGGAGCACCTTCTCCGCGTTGCCGACCAGCTTCTCGAGCTCCTCGTAGCCGGTCTCGGGCGTGACCAGTTTGATCAGCTCCACCTTGTCGAACTGGTGGACGCGGATCATGCCGCGGGTGCCGAGTCCCGCCGCACCGGCCTCGGCGCGGAAGCAGGGCGAATAGGCGACGTAGCAGACCGGTAGCTGCGCGGCGCCGAGGATCTCCTCGCGATGGATGTTGGCCACCGGAGCTTCGGCCGTGGGCAACAGGTAGAGCTTGCCCATCGTCGAGGCGTCGAGGCCTTCCTGCACGGCATAGGCCTGGTCCTTGAACTTCGGGAACTGCCCGACTCCGTACATGCAATGCTCGCCGACGATGTAGGGCGGCGCCACCTCGCGGTAGCCGTGCTCGGTGGTGTGCAGGTCGAGCAGGAAGTTGATGAGGGCCCGTTCCAACCGCGCGCCCCAGCCGGTGTAGAGCAGGAACCCGGACCCGCTGAGCTTCGCGCCACGGGCGAAGTCCACGAGCTTCAGCTTCTCGCACAGGTCGACATGGGAAAGCGGCTTGAAGCCGAAGTCCGCCTTCGCTCCGTGGACACGGACCTCGGGGTTGTCGGCGGCATCCTTGCCGAGCGCGACGCTCGCGTGGGGGAGGTTCGGGATGGTGGCGAGCAAGGCGTCGCGGCCGGCCTCGACCTCGGCGACCACCTTGTCCAGCTCGGAGATCCGGTCGCCGATCGTGCGGGTCTCCGCCTTCTTGGCCTCGGCTTCCTCGGTCTTCTTCTGGCCCATCAGCGCGCCGATCTCCTTGGAGACGGCGTTGCGCCGGGCCTTGAGCTGCTCGACCTCGGCCAACGCGGTGCGGCGGCGGTCGTCGAGGGCGAGCACCTCGGAGACCTTGGCGTCATCGCCGGCGAGGCGGGTCGCTAGGCGTTCTTTGACGAAGTCGGGTCTCTCGCGGAGCAGCTTGATGTCGAGCATGGCGCCGGACACTAGGGAAGTCGGCGCGCGTCCGGCAAGCGCAGGCCTCTCGGAGGATGGGATCGAAAGCGGCGGGCACCTATAGCGCAGGTTTTCAATCTGCTGTGCCGCCGAGTTGCACTCGGCAGGGCGTCGGCAAGTCCCACGCGTCCACTTGCCACAGCGCCTGCGGATTCCAAATCCGCGATACAGCCGAGTGCAACTCGGCGCTACGTCCGATCGCACCCGCGTACTGAGCGGGTCGTGGTCGTCGTGACG
>CAIWVP010000088.1 GCA_903916195.1 uncultured Verrucomicrobiota bacterium
CGTACCAATCGCCCGAGCTGAACCCGAGCATGTCGTTCCTCGAGATGCTCGACGTCTTGAACGAGCAGCTCGCGGGGGGCGGCGAGGAGCCCATCGCCTTCGATCACGACTGCCGCGAGGGCATCTGCGGCACGTGCTCGCTGGTCATCGATGGCAAGCCACACGGCCCGCACAAGGGGGTGACGACCTGCCAGACCTACATGCGCAGCTTCAAGGAGGGCGACGAGATCGTCGTCGAGCCGTTCCGCGCGCATCCGTTCCCGCTGGTGAAGGACCTCGTGGTCGACCGCAAGGCGTTCGACCGCATCCAGCAGGCGGGCGGCTTCATCAGCGTCCGCACCGGCTCCGCACCGGACGCGAACAGCATCCCCGTCCCCAAAGAGGCCGCGGACCTGGCGATGGACGCCGCGCAATGCATCGGCTGCGGCGCCTGCGTCGCCGCGTGCAAGAACGCCAGCGCGATGCTCTTCGTCTCTGCCAAGGTCTCGCACCTCGGCCTCCTGCCGCAGGGCCAGCCGGAACGCTACCGGCGCGTGAAGGCGATGGTGGACCAGATGGATGCCGAGGGTTTCGGCAACTGCACCGCCACCGGCGCCTGCGAGGCCGTCTGCCCCAAGGAGATCAGCCTCGACTTCATCGCCCGCATGAACCGCGACTACCTCGTCGCGCTGTTGAAAGGCGATCCCAAGAAACCGTCGGGCGGCGGGGCGGGCTGATCCGCGGCCCCGGGCACGACACGGAGGAGGCGGCGCCATCGGCGCCGCCTCCTGCTTTTCCGGACCTTGGGTCTCCCCCGTCCGAGATCCGGCCGGCGCCTCAGAAGCGCCAGCTCACGTCCACGGTCACGCGGTCGCGGAAGATGTCTTCCTGCCCGGTGATGCCGAACTCGTAGGCGAGACCGAGGTCCAAGTTGTCCAGCACGCGCGAGCGGAAACCGCCGCCGAACGCCGCCTGGGTCGCCCCGGCGGCCTTGGAGCTGCCGAAGTTGATCAGGTCGAATCCCTCGGTCGCCAAGCCGAGGCCGTTGGCGGCGTTCAAAGTCGTGAACGCGTTGACCGCCACGAACGGTGAGAACCAGCGGCTGACCCAGTAGTCGATCTGTCCGCTGTAGTGGGCCGAGGCGGTGTTCCTCGAGAAGTCGTTCGGTACGCGGGCCCCGACGTTCGCCGTGAAGTGCAGGTCGCCGAAGCCCTTCACCGCGGAGACGAAGACGTTCCACTCGCCCTTGCCGTTGCCTTGGAAGACGTCCTCGTTGCCGGTCGGCAGCGTGACGGTGAAGCCGGGCGTGACCTGGAACCGGGACGCTTCGTCCTTCACCAGCGCGTACTTCAGGCCCGCAGCGATATCGGCCCAGCCGTCGCGGTTGCCGATGCCCGGCGTATGCGTGTCGATGTAGCCGTCCTTGGTGGCGATGATCGCCAAGCGGTCGTTGACGGCGTAGCGCAGCTGGAGCGCGTAGACGTTCACGAAGCCGCCGCCCACGAAGCCGTCGTCGAGCCGGTGGTGCACGAACAGCGGCCGGGCCTCGCTCTGGATGAGCGGGCTCTCGAAGAAGATCGGGTTGGTGACGGGGTTGACGGCGTGGTCGGTCCAGGAGCTGTCCGCCGACGCCGGTGCGGCGAGCGCCGTGGCGCACGCGAGGGGAAGCAGGTTCATTACGGATGAAGTGTTTCTCATGGCGGATGGCAGCTTTTGCCTGATCGCCTGATGATGCCCGCCC
>CAIWVP010000089.1 GCA_903916195.1 uncultured Verrucomicrobiota bacterium
CGGTCGGCATCATCGACCTCAGCTTCCGCGGGCGCATCTGCCTCACCGGCGCCGACCGCGTGCGCTCCCTGAACGGCCAGGTGACCAATGACGTCAAGGCCCTCGCCACAGGCCGCGGATGCCACGCGGCGTTCTGCAGCCCGAAGGGCCGGCTCGTCGCCGACGCCTTCATCCACGCGCTGCCGCAGGAGCTGCTGCTCGATTTCGAACCGGGCCTCACCCAGTCCCTCACGGAACGGCTCGAACACCACATCGTCGCCGAGGACGTCCAGGTCGTGGACGTCGCGCCTTACTATGGGTTGTTCAGCGTGCAAGGACCGCGCGCCGCGGAAGTCATCGGCAAACTGGGGCTGTTCCCGCTGCTGCCCACCGGACACCTCGCTTCGGTCTCGGCGGCCGACCCGACCCTCGGCGAGCTCTACCTGATGGAACACCAGCGCGTGGGATCCCCTGGATTCGACCTCTTCGTGCCGACGGACGCCTTGGCCGCGGTGCTCGACAAGTTGGTCGCCGCGGCCAAGGAGGTCGGAGGACGGCTCGTCGGGTTCACGGCGTTCGAGGCGGCACGCTTCGAGGCGGGCATCCCCCGGCTCGGCGTCGAGATGGACGAGACCCATCTGCCGCCCGAAGCCGGCCTGGACCGCGATGCCATCAGCTACACCAAAGGCTGCTACACCGGGCAGGAGACCATCGCCCGCATCCGCACCTACGGCCAGGTGACGAAGGCGCTGCGCGGCATCCGTCTCGCGGACGACCTCACGACATTGCCCGCGAAAGGGGACCGGCTCGTGAAGGAGGGCCGCGAAGTCGGGACCATCATGAGCGCCTTGACGTCGCCTTCGTCGGGTCGCCATCTCGCGCTCGGTTATGTGCGCAAGGAGTGCAACGCCATCGGGACCGGGCTGGTGCTCCGGACATCTTCCGGGGAATCCGCGGCCACGGTCGTGGCGCTGCCGTTCGTTTGAGCGGATGCCGCCGGTCGGCGGCATCCGACGAAGCCCGAACCTTCAACGCTGCCCCGACCGCAGGCTACCGGCCGCCACCTCCGCGAAGATCCGGCGCCAATCCTCGAACGCGACGTCACGACGGCACTCGGCCTCGATCCACACCCGTCCCTGTTCCGCTTGGGCGCGGGCCTTGTCGGGATCCCGAGCGATCTGGAAGAAGACCTCCACCATCGCGTCCACGTCCCGACGAGGCGTGAGCAAGGCATGTCCGCGGAGTCGCACCGCCATGCCGCCGACTTCGCTCGCCACGACCGGGACACCGCAGGCCAGCCCCTCGATCGTCGCCAGCGAGAGCCCCTCCTCCAAGGATGCCTGGCAGACCACGTCCGCGGCGCGGAAGTAATCGGCGAGCTCACGCATCGGATGCAGCGCCGGTCGACCAAGAACCCAGTCCGCCGCATCGGCCATCCCCAGCTCGGCCGCCAGCCGCAGGAAATCTTCGTGGCCGCCGCCCAGGTTCAGCACCACGGCATCGACCCCTCGGCGGCGGAGCGCGGCGGTTGCCAGGAGAACGGTCTCCGGATCCTTCTCGTGGCTGACCCGGCTCGGGAAAAGGACGAGGAACCGGTCCGTCGGAAGCCCGTGCAGTTGGCGCAACGCGGTCCGCTCGGCGGCCGAGGCAGGATGGAAGCGCCCGGTGTCGACTCCGTAGTAATGCCCGAGCTGCACCCGCTTGGAGTAGCGCGCCGCCACGGACCGGAGGTAAGGGCCCCAGGCCACGCATCGCGTGACCCACCGGCCGTTCACGGTCATCAACCAGCGCATCACCAGCTCGCCGAGCCACGCTTCCACAGGCCCGATCTGCCGCCGCTCGCGACGGCACCGGAAATACTCGATCGCCGGGACGAGCACGCTGACGACCACCGGGACCCCTCGGGGCACGCAGGCCAGGTTGGCGCTCAACGTGCCGCGCAGGAGTTCTTGCGAGAGCACGACATCGAACTCGCAGGCATGCCGCCAGAGCCACGTGAACGAACGCCATTGGAACGACAGGCGTCCTCCGGGAAGCTCGTGGATCGGGATGTCCAGCCCTGCCTCGCGGATGCGGTTGTCGAGCCCGCTCGCCCGGAAGGGCCCCTCGGAGACGACCAACGTCAGGTCGCAGATGCCGGCCAATCCGACGACGAAACGGATGTCCGTATGCCCCTCGACGAGAAACAGCACACGCGTTGTTCGGCCAGCGATCATCGGGTCGCATAAGGGTTCTTTGCCCCGCCCCCTGCGGACAAGCCCTGATTCTCCACGACACTCTGGTAGACGGACCATGTCGATTCCGCGCAGACCTCCCAGCTATGGCGTCCGATCGTCGCGCGAGCCGCTCTTCCGATGATGGTCGCGGTCGCCGGATCGGCCTCCAGACGCCCGAGCTGCTCGCGGAGGCTCTCCGGCGACGTCGGGTCGCACAAAAGGCCGTCATGGCCGTGCCGCACCAGCTCGGCCGCTCCCATCTCGCGCCCGAGCACCACCGGCAAGCCGCTCGCCATCGCCTCCGTGGCCACCATGCCGAACGGGTCGTAGGCGCTCGGATAGATCAAGGCATCGGCCGCCCGGAAAGCGAGTTCCGGGGACGCCTCGAATCCATGGAAGGTGATCCGCCCGGCGACGCCGAGCTGCCGTGCCAAGGCCCGGTGGGCATCCACCACCGAACGGGTGACCACCAGCAGACGGACCTGGGGAAAGTTCGGCATCTGGACGATGACTTCGCGGAGGCCTTTCACGGCTTCGCCCATGAACAACCACGTGCGGCCCTCGTCACCGAGGCCGTAGCGTGCACGGGCCTCCGCGCGTTCTTCTTCGTCGCGGGCCGGGCGGAAGCGGGCCGCGTCGGTGCCGTGCGGGATCACGCTGAGCGGGCGGTCCCAACCGTATTCATCCGCGAGCTCCGCCCCGAGACGTCGCCCCATCACGATGGCATGGCGCGCTCGGCGTCGCTGGTAGAACGCCCGCTCGAGCGGCGTGACGATCGCGGAGAACAACCGGTCCTTGGACCGCGTCGCCGCCGGCAACCGCCGGAGCCGTGCGGCGTGGACCATGTGGACGGTGATGACGTCCGCCCGCCAAGACGACAGCCCCTGCGCATGGACCAAGTCGTGCCGGGCTCCGCGGAGCTTCAGCTCGGCCCCGGCCAGGAACGTGAAGACGGTCGTCAGATGCCGGGCGCGCCACGACGGCACCGGCCGCCAATCGACACCGGCGAGTTCCGCTCGATCAGCCGTGGCCGAGTAGACGGTGAACCGGCACCGGTCGCGGAGATGCCGGACCAGTTCGACGCAGTAGCGTCCCTGGCCGTTGTTGCGGTCGAAATCATGGACCACGAGCGCCACTTCCATGGACAAGTTCACAGCGTCCGGGCCGTTCGGGATGCCGTCAAGCCACACGAACCCGAGCCGTCATAGCCGAGCTTGCGGACGGCGGAGCGACCTCCCTAGGCTCGAACGACGGTCGAGCCGCGACCATCGGCACCTGCACGACGACGGATGAGAATCGCACTGGTTGTCCACGACTACGATGCCAGCTACGGCCAAGGACGCTACTGCGTCGAACTGGTCCGGCATCTCCGTGGACGCGCCGATTTCGTAGTCTACTCCAACACCTTCGCTGCGAAGGAAGGTCCCGGCCTCCGCTGGCGACGGGTCCCGGCCGATCGGCGCAATGCCGTCACCACGGTGTTCTCCTTCCTACCTGCCGCGGAAGCGATGATCCGGCGCGACAAGCCCGACCTGATCCATTGCCAAGGACTCACGAACTGGAGCGCGGACATCATCACCGGGCACATCTGCAATGCCGCCCGCGGACGCCGGCTCCGGACGCTGGCCCGGCGTCCCCATGCCTTCATCCGGCTGGTGAAGCCGTTCGAACGCGCATTCTACCGCCAACGACGAGTCCGTCGGCTGATCGCGATCTCTCGATCTCTCGAGGCCGAGATCCGTGAGGAGTACGGTTGGACGAAGCCGGTGGACGTGATCTACCACGGGACCGACACGGCACAGTTCCACCCGGTCTCGGACGCGGCCGGGCGCTCGGCGCTGCGGCGGCGCTTCAAAGTCCCTGAGGACCGGTGGATCTGGTTGTTCATGGGCGAGGCAGTGAAGGGACTCCGCGAGGTGATCGAACAGCTCGAGTCTTTCCCACAGGCCCATCTGCTCGTTGTGTCGCGCTCCGAACTCGGTCCCTACCGAGGTCTGGCCGAATCAATCCGCGTGGACCAACGGACGACGTTCCACGGATACGAACCGGTCTCGGCGGAGGCTTTCCGCGCAGCCGATGTCTTCGTCTATCCGAACGACTACGATCCGTTCGGCATGGTGGCCGCGGAAGCGATGGCGACAGGCATCCCCGTCGTCCTCGGTCGCGCGATCGGAGCCGCCGAACTTGTGGACCACGGCCGGAACGGCTTGCTCTGCGACCAGCAGGATGCCGCGTCCATCCGTGAACAATTGGCTCGGCTCGCTACCGATCCGGCGAACGCGAGGGCGATGGGGCGCGCCGCCCGCGCCACAATCGAACAGCACACGTGGGCCGTTTGCGCGGAAGAGACCTGGAGGGTGTACGAACAGGTGCTCAGGGAGAAACAGGCGACGTGAACTCGCCCAAGATCACTTTTCTTGTCAACAGCGGCCCGGACAGCATCGAAGCCGTCCGGGCCCGGGGATTGGCCCGGCGGTTACCGCCGGAAAAGACGAGGTTTCTGTTCCGGAACGGGTCGCGTCTTTCGACTGGGTTCCGCTGGGATGCCGAGCTCAAACGCGACCGGCCGGATCTGCTCTACGTTCTCAACACCGCGATGCCCGGCGCCGCGCTGGCCGTCTGGTGGCGGAGGCGGCACGGTATCCCGTACCTGATCGATACCGGCGATGCAATCCACGAGATGGCGCGCCGGTCCGGGATCCAAGGGGGTTGGCGACTGCCGCTGCTCTGTCTTCTGGAGAAGATCTCCCATCGTGATGCCGCCGTGGTCGTGGTCCGGGGAACGCGGCATCGCGAGCACCTCGTCGCTTCCGGCCTGCCCCGAGTGACCGTGATCCGGGATGGCTACGCCGCACAGGCCTCTGCCACGCCCGGATCGGTCGAGAAGTTGAGGCGGCACTTAGGGCTCGACGGCCGGTTCGTCGTCGGCGTCATGGGTTCTCTGGTCTTCAGCCCCAGCCTCGGCATCTGCTACGGTTGGGACCTTGTGCTGGCTTTGGTGGAACTCAAAGAGTTGCCGGTCACCGGGCTCATCATCGGGGACGGGGACGGAAAATCTTGGTTGGAAGCCCAAGCCAAGGCCGCAGGGGTCGCCGACCGTGTCGTCTTCTCCGGCCGGATCCCGTACGCTGACGTGCCGACCTACCTCCGGTTGATGGATGTCGCCCTGTCCACCCAGACCAACAACCTTCCCGGTCAGGTCCGGACCACCGGAAAACTCCCGGAGTATATGGCCGCGGAGCGGTTCATCCTAGCCAGCCGTGTCGGGGAAGCGGCACTGCTGTTGCCGGAACTGATGCTGCTGGACTACAACGGAGAGGTCGACGACGGATACCCTGGCCGTCTCGCCAAACGGGTCCGCTTGCTCCAATCGCAGCCCGAACTCCTTGAGGTACGTCGAACGATGCCGCCGCTGGCCTTCCGGGAGTGCAACTACGACCTGCTCAGCCAGAAGCTTGTGGACCTCGTCCGGGAACTACCCACCGCCTAACGGGTGCCGGCGACCAAGATCCCCAATTCGACCAGCACGATCAGCCCGAGGACCGCCCATACGGCCAGTGCTTGGAAACGGAGGTCACGCGGTTCCGTCGGAGCGAGCTGGAATCTCAGATAGGCAGAACCACAACCGATGGTTGCTCCGTCCGGGATGTTCTTTGCCGGAGCATCCACTCCATCGATCGTCACAATCCGGCCATCGTCGGCTCGAAGGAAGAACCGGTGGCCCGGAGAGAGTTCAATCTTGAAATGGCTGTCCCAGACACCCGGGTCAGCCAAGCAAAAATCGGCGTGCGAACGACCGACAGTGAAGGGGAATCGGGACATCCGCACCCGCATGCTGGGTTTTTGCCCCGACACGACGGTCAACTCAGCCGTCACAGGATGCTGCGCTTCACATAGATCGAGTCGCCGGGATACATCGGCAGGTCGAGCTTAGGATTGCTCAGGGCCTTCTTGACGTTGATGATCACCTGTTGCCGGTTCGCCCGGGTGACGATGACCGCGGTGCGGTCCGCATACTCCGTGAAACCGCCGGCTGCGTTGATTGCTTTGGTGACCGTCATGTCCCCCAGATACGCGATCGGCCCGGCGGTGCGGACCTCGCCACCGACGGATATCGACAAGCTCAACCGTTCTATGATGACCGACATCCGGCGATAGATGCGGCGTTGATTGACGTAGATGTCCTGGATCTCCTTCTCGATATCGGTGCGTTTTTTCCCGAGCAAGTTGATCTCGACCCCCTTCGGCAAAGTCAGCTTCCCATCTTCGGGGACCTGTTGCTCGGTCGGCAGCGTCGCATCCGGGATATCGCTGATGACGATCCGGATCCTGTCGCCGGCACGCAGCAGATCAGGACCTAGAGCATTCGGGTCGGAAGCCGTGGACGGGAGCGGTTCAGAGCCAACCGCTCCTCCGGTCGTCTCGCAGCCGGTGACGAAAACGGCCAGCATCAAGCCAAGCACCAGCAGACCGGTCTGGGATGCTTTCAATAAGGACCACTTCATGGACGGTGACATTGGGGTACGGTAGCGAAGACGCTCAGAACTTTTGCTTCAGATCCAGACCGGCCTTCCCGGAAGACGATTTACCCTCCCCAGGCTTCTTCTCGCCGGCAGGACGGCTCTCGTCGCTCTTCGAGTAGTAATCGTAGTAGTAGCCGCTGTAGTAGTAGTAGTAGCTATCCTGCGAGATGTTGATGTTGTTGAGCACGACACCCAACAGCCTGCCGCCTACCTTCTCCACCATCTGCTTGGCGCGGAGCGTCATCTGCTGCGGATATTTACGGTACTGTACGACCAACACCGCCATGTCCACTTCGCTGGCGAGGATCGAGGCGTCGCTGACACCCATGATGGGGGGTGAGTCGAAGAACACGAAGTCGTACCGGCTCTTCGCCTCATCGATGAACGCCCTCATGGCGGAGGAGTTCAAGATGCCCATCGAACTGCTCGGGAGCTTGCCGCTGGCCATGAAATCCATGCCTGGCTGCGTGGTGGTCTGGATCACCTCTTCGAGCTTGTTCTGCTTCAGGAGGTAGTTCGTCAGACCCAAGTTGTTGGGCACTCCGAGGATCTTGTGGAGGCTAGGACGACGAAGATCGGAATCGACGATCAACACCCGGCTCCCTTGCTGCGCGAAGATGGTCGCCAGGTTGAAGATCGTGGTCGATTTACCCTCACCAGCACCGCCGCTGACCACGGTCATGGTCCGCAGATTTGGATCTTTCCGCGAGAACAGGATGTTCGTCCGCAAGACACGATAAGCCTCCGCATGCGGGCTCTCAGGGCCTTCGTTGATCAATGCTCCGACATTCTGCGGGATGACGCCGAGCACAGGCGATTGGAGTGCATGTTCCACGTCATCGATGGTCTTGACGCTGGTGTCGAGGTATTCGATGAAGAACGCCAAGCCCACGCCGAGCAGCATACCTGCGATAGCGCCCAAGGTGATGTTCAAACCTTTGCTCGGTTTCACAGGCCGAAGACCCGGCTGGGCCTTGTCGATGAGTTCGACGCTCGAAGTCTTCCCGATCTTCGAGTTCACTTTCTCTTGGATGATTTGCCCTTGGAGAGCGGCCCGCATCCGTTCCAAAGTATCCAATTCCTTCTTTTTGGTACGATAAGGCTGGTATTCGACCATCTTGGTCGCGTCCTCCTTCTTCGCTGCGTCCATTTTCTCTTGGGTCTTCCGGACGGTGTCACGGTCCGTCTGGACCTGGAGAGTCAATGCGGACATGATTCCCTCGACGGCGTCGTCGATCTGGCTGTTGAGCTTGGCCAAGACATCGTTCACCCGTTTGACGTCCGGATGTTCGGGTCCGAGATCCGGGTTCAGTGACGTCCTGCGGACCTCCGTCGTGCTGAGGTCCTGGATGAGGTTTTGCAACAACGGCGTCGGGCGGTTGACATTCAAGGCATTGCGGAGAGCCTCACCGCTCTTCGACTTCAGGCTATTCATCAAGTTCTCGCTCTGGCTCAGCCGAGACTCGACATCGGTGAGATACATCCCAAGCCGCCTGAGCTCATCCGTTGAGAGAGATTGGAACTGGGATCCATCGGCGACGATATCGGGGATCTTCAAATCGAGCTTCAGCTTGTCGACCTCCACGTTGGCGGCCTTGACCTGGGCATCGAGTTGAGCCAGCTCGTTGGTGAATGCTCCGAGGCCTTGGACGCTCCTCCCGTTGCGCAACGTGTTCCGGTAGTCCTCGTACACGCGCGCCACGGCGTTTGCGATGTCGGCGGCCAGTTGTTTATCACCGCAGATCGCGGTCACCTCGATGATGCTGGTGTTGCGGAACTGCTTGACCTCGACCTCGCGGTTGAGGAATTCAAACGACTCCTGGGTCGTGAACTCCCGTGTGGATTTATAGCGTTCGGCGTACTTCTTGTTCAGGTCGAGCTGCTCGATGACCTGGTCGAGGATACGATGCGATTTCAGGATCTCGAACTCGGTCGCAAGGAAGTAGTTGTCGAAAACCGGGGACGAGGCAGCCATGCCGAACGGCGTGATGTCCGGCGTATCTTTCTCGACGCGAAGACGTGCGGTGCTCGAGAACGAGACAGGTAGCACGAAAGTGACCGCCGTCGTGGTGATCACCACCAACAGGAACACCGCAAGGATGATGATCTTACGGAGGCGTATGATCCTCCAATAATCCAAAAAGTGGAGCCTTGCTTCAGGAGTCTGCTGAGGTTTGACGGGGTCCATGCAAAAAAAAGGAGGCTAGAATTGCGTTCCAGCCTCCGTCACAAAGCTTCTCTGCGGATCAATAGCTAGCGCGGATCCCCAAGAACACGCGATTACGGGCAAATTCACGCGACAGAATCGACTTGCTGTCGAGATTGTCGAAGTAATATGCCGCTTCAGCGGAGAGATTATGGGTGAACGCGTAGCTCAACGAGGCGCCGAGGCTTATGAAGTCCTCGGTCTGCCCATCGAGAAGGCCGCCGGTGTGGAACTCAGAATTCTGGTACTGTGCGGTGATCCGGCCCTTCAACTTGGCCGTGATATCGTGCGTGACCGAGGCGTAGACCGCCGTGCTTTCTTGATCTTGGACGATGCCGCCGGTGGAATCGACCGCGATATCGGTCGGGTTCAGCTGATGGCGCACGCCCACTTGGAAGGCACCACCGGGAGCATAGGCGTACTTCATGCTCGCATCGGCGTAAGGCGACGTCTTCGACTGGACGGCAGCACCCGCAGGGGCGTTGACGTAATCCGTGATCTGCGCACCCACCCGGACGGAACCGGAAAGTTGGCTTGAGAAGCTATGGTCGACCCCTCCGAACGCGTAATGAGAAGTGTTGTCGCGCGCCGACGACGCGATGCCCGTACCCGGGATGAACAGGTTGCTATCGTAGTCGGTGATCCCGTACTGGTAACCAACGACTCCGACGGTCGACGGAAGAATCTGGTAGCGCAGGTTGAGCGACGGGAGATGCTCGGTGCGGTTCAGGACGCCCTTGTAGTTGATGTCGCTGTAGTCGTACAGACCGTTGCGATAGCCCAAGACCGCGCTGAGGCGGGGAGCGAGCTCGATGGTCAGGCCGATGTGAGCGTCGTTGCTCACATTGTCGCCCTTGGTACGGAGCGGGAGGCCACTGAGGAGCTCTGAAGGCTCTTGGGCAACCGTGAAGCGTTCGCCGACTTCCAAGCTGAGCCGGCGCGAGAAATCGTGCTTCAAATCACCGGTGAAGCGGTGGGATTGGTCCCAGTGGCTGTCCTTCTCGAAGTAACGACCGGTGTAGCCATAACCGGCGGAAATGGTGGTCTGCTCGAACGACGCGACATACTCCACGGACGGGCTAATCTCGAAGCCGAAGCTCTCGATTTTCCGGACCGACGCTTTCGGCGCGGTGTAGATATTGTCGTCGTAGAAGCCCCTCAATCCGGCGGAGATGCTCCACGGTTTGGTGCCGCCCTCGGAAGCAACAGCGGACGTTTGGACGACGAGGCTTGCCGCCCCAAGGGACAGCATGCCAGCGGCACTGATAAGCTTGTTCATACGAAGGAAACGTTTAGCACTCTTGAGCCGGATTTTTTGGAGCTAGATTGCTCGTCAGTTGTAGAAATCGATGTCGCTGCTGTCAACACACAAATACCTTTACCGCAGGGCCGCATCGACGGCCGCCAAGTTCAAAATTTTGCCGTTTCGCCGGCACCACATCCCGCGGTACCTACGTTCATGACTTGGAGCGGTCAAGGCCAGGTTTTAGGAAATGTCGCAATCGGCGACCGGACTCGGTTGGCTCAAGAAGCGGTCAAGGAAGGGTGCGCACCCGGTACAGGCCCTGATTGCCGCTCAGCCCGTCGGTGACGACCCGGTCCGCAGCGAGGCCCGATGGGGCCAGATTCGTCACGGTCGTCCATGCGACGGCATCCAGAGAATCGTTGCGCTCGACCACGTAGGCGAAGCCGGCAACGGTCGTGAAACCGAAGCGGAATGACGACCCGGAGACTTCGGGTGCGCCGATGGCCACCGGTACGGGAACCGGCAAGGGGTCCACCACCAATATCGCCGGATCGCTCGTCACCGTACCGGCCACGTTGGAGATCGTCACCTGGTAGGAACCGGCCTGTTCGGCGGTGACACCAAAAAGGGTCAGCGTATCCGTGGTTGCCGCAGGCAACAGGGTCGAACCACGCGTCCATCGATAAGTGAGCGGCGTGGTTCCCGTCGCGACAACGGAGAAGACAGCGTTGCTCGTCGCGGTGACCCGTGAGCTTGTCGTTTGGACCGTGATCTTTGGAGGCTGGGCGGCGGGTTTGACCGTCAAGGTGGCAATCGAGCTGGTCACGGTTCCCCCAGTGTTGCTCACGACCACGGCATAGTCCCCATTGTCGCCCAGAGTCGTCTTCACGATCTGGTAACGGGAACCGAGCGCTCCCGGGATATCCTTGCCAGCGAAGGTCCATTGGAAGGTCGGTGCCGGCGTGCCGGAGGCGGCCACGGTGAAAGTTGCTGGATCCCCTTCGGTCGTTGTCAGAGAAACGGGTTGCACCGAGATCGTGGGCGCCACGGAAGCGGGTGCCGCGATCGTGAAGGTGGCCGTCGTCGTGAAGTTGTCGCCCGACGTGTTCGCGTTCTGCCAGCCAGTGATCCGGGTCGCGAATGTCCCGGTCTGGGTCGGTATGCCGCTGAACACCCCCTGCTTGCTCATCACCAACCCTGGCACCAACGAGGACGCCATCACGCTGTACGACTTTGCGGCGCCGTGCTGCCCGCTGACGATCGATGCACGCGCCCCGAACACCACCCCGTTGGTCCCTTTGGTTCCCGGCGTGATGGTGAGACCGGTCGCTCCGGAGACGGCGTGGAAGCTGCCGGCGACCGCCGTGGCCCCGGCAATCCATCGCAGGGCGGCAAAGACCGGCGACGCGAGAGTGGTGGCTTCAGTCGAAGCAATCCGGAGCAGCGGAGCCAGCTGCAAAAAGGCCGATAGCAACAACGCTGGGATCCTGGGCAATGCTGTTCTCATAAAGCTGGGTAAGCAAAATCCGTACCGTCACCATCGGTGAAAAAGCCCTCTCCGCCACCGAAATCTTCGGAAAGTGCGGATGCCCGCAGGACTCCGCTCATAGTCGGACCCGCGCCGCAGAAGGAACCGTCGACGCGGACGCTTCTAGTTGCAGCCGCAGCCACCGCCGCCCACGCCACGTCCGCCGCTGGCGGCCTCGCGGCTGAAATAGACGTGCTCGGCCAACGACATCCCTGCCGGATCACGGTCGGCGCGCATCACGGCGTCGGCGAGCGTGCCCCGCTGCCATGGCTTGACGGCTTGGCACCCGGTCAAGATCGGCAAGACGAGGAGCAGCCACGCCCAGCGCGGACGGAATGAGGGCTTCATGGCTTCAGGGTTTGAGGAGCTTCTCGACGGTCGCGAACAATTCCCGCTTGGTGGAATCGCCGCCGTAACCGTTGTGCAGCGCCGCGATCTTCCCGTCCCGTCCCAAGATGAACGTCGTCGGGATGGATTCGATGGAGAGCTTCTCGGCGAGCTTCTGCTTGGCGTCGCGCACCACGAGGAAAGGAACCTTGGCCTTCTTGAGGAAGCCTTCCATCTCACCTTTGTCCTCGTCGATGCTGACGGCGATGATGACCACTCCTTTGTCCGCGAACTTCTCGTGGAGCTCGCGGAACGCGGGGAACGAGGCCTTGCAGGGGCCGCACCAAGAAGCCCAGAAGTCGACGACCACGACCTTGCCCGTCGTGTCGGGGAGCGTTCCTTCGAGCTTGTGGTCGGCGAGCACCGGGAAGGTGTCGCCGACCTTGGGCTGGCCTCCGAGGGCGGACACGGCGGAGAGGGTCGCGGCCGCGAACGCGGCAAGGCGTAGGAGAGTGTGTTTCATTGGGATTTCGGAAAGATTGTTGCGTTGCGCTGAAGACCGGGCCGGGCTCAGAAATGCAGGTCGAAGCCCAGCGTGAAGATGTGCGCGCTCGGGTACGCGCTCGCCAAAGTGACGCCGTCGAGCCCGACCATCTCGTAGCGCTTGTACGCCGCCTCGAGGCTCAGGTTCTCGTGGATCCGCCATGATGCGACGACCCCGTAGGTGAAGGTCTGGAGCCGGGATAGGCGGTAATCGGACGAGTAGTTCACGGGATGCACCGGGACGGCGAAGGTCCCGGCGGCATCGCCCGGGAACGACGGATCGTCGTTGAACAGGATGCTGAACCCGTCCTTCTGAGCGGCACCGACGGCACCGCCCGGAAACGATGGATCGCCGTTGAACCGGGTCGCGTAGAAATCGGCCGCCGTCTGGTTGTAGAAGCGGAACAACGGGGAGACCATCAACTGCTTGCCGAGCTTCTGGTGCCAAGCGACCTCCACCGTTTGGGAGAAGATCCCCCAATCGTCATGGTGGAAACGGTAGCTGATGTCAGCGCTTCCCCGGACCGCCTCGACGTAGTGGGTGAACCCCACCATCGCGACTTGGCGGAACTTGTGGCCCGGCCGGCGCTCAGGTGCGTTCACGTCCACGTCGGCCGGGTCGTAAAAGCTGACCGGGTAACGGTACGTGAAGTTCACGCCCTTATAGGGATCGGTCAGGTAGCCGTCGGAGTAACCAAGGGTGACGTTGAACGTGACGTAGGTGTGCGGACCGAGCAGTTGGTTCACCCCTACGAGCACATCGGTGGAACCCTTGTCCTTCCAATCCTGCTGGAAGAAGCCTTTGACCCGGTCGAAGTTGTGCGCGGCTCCGAAGTTGAGGGTCGTGTTGCGTTGGTTGAGATCGACGGCCTCGTTGAGCGAGACCCCGTACGACTCGTAGTCGCTCTCGGTGCTGTAGGCGAAACCGGGCGTCGTCGTGGTCCGGCCGGCCTTGAGATCGGAGCTGATGCTCCCGGAATGCCGCTGGTCGTGCAGCGCGACCAAAGGCACCTGCGTATCGCCGGCGGCCGGCGGTCCGCCTGTCGGCGTCGCTCCGGAGATCGCGTCGTAGACGAACTGACCCTTCACCGCGACCCGGGGATTGAGCGTCGTCTCGAAATAGGCCGTCTGCGTGTCGACCTGCACCCGACCGGCATCCTCGCGATAGCTCTCGTACCGGTAGGCGACGACGTCCTCACCACGCCCGCGCACCTGCTGGGCGAGCTGCAACATCGCCGCCAACGCGAACGCCAAGGGCCGGAGGCCCCGCATGGACGATGGCTCCTGTCGCTCGGACGCGCCAACGGCAGTGGTTGGATGGATCATCTGGGGCGGGGCGGGACGCATCACTTCAATGTCGGCCATCAGGTCTCCAATGCAAGTGCCATGCCGGACCTGCGAACGGTCGCGCGAAAGTGTACGTTTTATATGCTACTGTCAGCCGGAACACCAGCCGAGATCTGCGATCAAGCGTTGAAGCAGGAGCTTGCGCACCGCCCCGGGGCAGCGTGAGCATCAGGGCAGTAGTGTAGAAGTCTTGGTCCGGAGCCCGATGCCTTACTCCCATCCCCAATCCTTCGACCCCCACGAGGTACATCGCCGCGTGCGGCACCTCCTTCCCGGCGCGGCCGCTTTGGCGGGCACCGCAGGCTACATCAACTCGGTGGTCCTCGGCTTTTTCCGCACGCCGGTCAGCCACATGACGGGCGCCGTATCCCATCTCGGGCTCGATTTCGCCGATGGCCGGGTGGCGGACGCGTTGGCGTCCTCCAGCATCATCCTCGGTTTCTTGCTCGGTGCGATGGTCGCCGGCCTGTTGGTGGGAGCGCTGAAACTGGTGCCAAGCCGGAGTTACGGCGTCGTGATGCTGGTGGAAGGCGCCCTGCTTGCCGTCGCGACCGGCTTGCTCGTGGCAGGACACCGCCTCGGCCTGCCCACGGTCGCGATGGCCTGCGGGCTCCAGAACGCCATGACCAGCAGCTATTGCGGTCTGGTGATCCGCACCACCCACATCACCGGGACCGTTACCGATATCGGTGTGATGCTGGGTCATTGGATCCGGCACCGCCAGATCGACCGCGGTAAACTTTTGTTCCTCACCGTGGTGGTCCTCGCGTTCGGCGGCGGAGGCGGCCTGGGAGCACTCGCGGATCTCCGGTTTGGGCCGCGCTGCCTGTCGCTGGCGGCAGCGGCCATGACCATCGCGGGCGGACTGTTCTGGTTCCTCACGCATCGCGGGTTGGTGGACCTGATGCAGGACGCTCGTCCGCAACCCCCGCGGACGAGCAGTTTCCCCGGCCGCTGAGTCCGCACGGACCGATGCCGGCGTCCGCGCAACGCGGGCTTGTCGGCCCGGGCCGGTTCCGTTTCTCTGGCGCCCTACTTCTCCATGCGCCTCACCTTGTCCGCCATCGTCGCCGTCGTCTTCGCCACCGCGCTCTCCGCCGACGGTCCCGCGGACAACCAAGCGGACAAGGTCCGCCGCGTCCCGCCACCCGGGATCGTCCTAGCGGAAGACGCCCGCAAGGAGCTCGCCGACGGCGTGGCCAAGCTCGGCGCCGAGATCGACGCCTTGCGGGCCGGGCTCGCGACGAAGCCCGCCGCGCTGGCGCTGCTGCCCGACGTGCAGATCTTCCACAAATCGGTCGGCTGGGCGCTCCGCCATGATGAGTTCTATCGTACCAACGAGGTCGACGCCGCGCGGAACCTGCTCAAGGAAGGATCTGTCCGCGCGGCCGCCTTGCGCGACGGCAAACCGCTCTGGCCGCAAGCGCGCGGCCTGGTCGTGCGCGGCTACGTGTCGAAGATCGACGGCTCCGTGCAACCCTACGGACTGGTCGTGCCCGAGGGTTTCGACCCCCATGACGGCCGGAGCCACCGCCTTGATTTCTGGTTCCACGGCCGAGGAGAGAACCTGACCGAGCTCGCGTTCCTCAACGACCGCATGCGGAACCCCGGTGAGTTCACGCCGCGCGGAGCGTTCGTGCTGCATCTCTACGGACGCTACTGCAACGGCTCGCGCTTCGCCGGCGAGACGGATCTGTGGGAAGCGTTCGCCGACGTGAAACGGAACTACCCGATCGACGAGGACCGGTTGGTCGTCCGGGGATTCTCTCTCGGCGGCGCCTCCTGCTGGCACTTCGCCACGCACTTCGCCAGCCGTTGGGCCGCGGCGGCCCCGGGCGCGGGGTTCAGCGAGACCGCCGATTTCCTCAAGGTCTTCCAGAACGAGACCCTCCGGCCGGCACCTTGGGAGCAGAAGCTCTGGGGGCTCTACGATTCGACCACCGAGGCGCTCAACGTCGGGATGGTCCCGCTTGTCGCCTACAGCGGCGAGATCGACGGCCAGAAGCAGGCCGCCGACATGATGGCCAAAGCGATGGCCGCGGAAGGGCTCTCGCTAACGCATCTCATCGGCCCCAAGACCGGCCACAAATACGAGGCCTCGACCAAGGCCGAACTGAACCGCCGCATCGACGCCATCGTCGCCCGGGGCCGGGACCCGTTGCCCAAGGACGTCCGCTTCGTCACCCACTCGCTCCGGCACAACGAGATGGCCTGGGTGACGGTGGACGGTCTCGGACAACACTGGGAACCAGCTCGCGTCGAGGCCTCGTATTCAACCGGTGACAACGAGGTGCGGATCACCACGACCAACGTCACCGCCATCACGCTGACCATGCCGCCCGGCCTCAGCCCGTTCGACCTGCGACAGACCGTGTCGGTCGATCTGGACGGCGACAAGCTGACCGCCCCGGCGCCCGGATCGGACCGTTCGTGGACCGTCTCGTTCCACAAGCAAGGCGTGGCGTGGCGCGACGGCAAGGCCCCGTCCGACGACCTCCGGAAACGCCATGGCCTACAAGGACCGATCGACGACGCGTTCATGGATTCCTTCCTGTTCGTCCGGCCGACCGGCCAGCCGCTCAATCCGACCGTCGGGGCTTGGGTCGCCACGGAATCCGGGCACGCCGCGGAACATTGGCGCCGCCAATATCGCGGCGAAGTCCGTCTGAAGGACGATGCGACGGTCACGGACACCGACATCGCGGACCACAACCTCGTCCTCTGGGGCGACCCTTCGAGCAACGCGTTGCTGGCGAAGATCGCCGACCGGCTGCCCATCCGCTGGACCGCCGCGGGCGTCGTGGTGGGCGGCAAGACCTACCCGGCCGACTCGACCGTCCCGGTGCTCATCTTCCCGAACCCGTTGAACCCGGCCCGCTATGTCGTGCTGAACAGCGGGTTCACCTTCCGGGAATACGACTACCTGAACAACGCCCGCCAGACCCCGAAGCTCCCTGATTGGGCGGTCATCGACATCACCAAGCCGGTGACCTCCCGCGCCCCTGGAGGCATCGCCGCGGCGGGATTCTTCGGCGAGAAATGGGAACTGAAACCCTGACCAAGGGTCGGGACGGAACGGTTGTGGAGTCCTCGGGGGCCTTTTGTTTGGGCTTTGGCGCGGCCGACGGAGACGGCCGGACCGACGTCGGCAAGCCCAAGCTAAAGCGGCTACCGAGAGCGGCACCGTGCTTGACCTCCAAGTCGAACATCTCGGTCAGTGTCGGAAAACTCCCCTTGGTTTGCTTGGCCATGACCCCGCAAGGGTGCTTCTTTCGTTCAGGTCAGTGATTTTCTTCAAGATTTCATCGACGTGCTTGGAATGGGTTTCGTTCAAGAACGCCCTGTTGCGAAGCGATACCCGCGCAGGCGGAAAATCAGGGGAGACCTTCAGGGGGAACCGGGTTTCTGCTTGCGCGGACCGGCGGGGACTTTACGCGTGCCCATCAGACAGGCCGCAGGGCGCGACCGAGCGGAACCCGGTCGGGAGACGATGCCGATTCACGCTCCTCAACCTCGATGCGGCCAAGCCGCTCTTGGACCCGACCAAGCTCGCCAGGGCGACAAGGAGGCCAGGTCTCCCGGCAAACGCTACGCCTTGCGACTGCGGGCAACCATCAGTAGGAAGGCCCCACCCACGCCAAGTAATGCCCATGTTGAAGGCTCGGGTACTGTGACCAACGCTTCTGATGAGAAACGGATGTTGTCGAGTTGAACGTTGCCATAGTGGAACGGCCCCGAACTGGGGTTGATAGTGAAACGTAGTTCGGTGCTTTTGCCGGACCAGCCTGCCAGATCAACCGCATAGGTGTGGAAAAAGCTTGGTGCCATTCCCAGGTCAAGAATCGGGGTGAGGCTGCCACCCACTGAAACAGCTAAATATCCGCCTTGCATTTTTGCATCGAAGCGCAAGGAACGCGCATCTCCCGGCACATCACGCGCTTGATAAACACTGGTGCTAAACACGACAGGAGGTGACGAACCCACGACCGTGCCGGCTGTCATGCCGAAGGTAAATTTTCCATTCCCCTTCACCTGAGAATCAAACAATGAAGCGTCGGGGCATGATAGACATGTGCCATTGTACAGCATTTTCGGCATTGGTTGACCACCAATCTCCAAACTCCATCCAGGGATGGCGTCTATGGTGTTGACCGAAGGGTCCTGAAGCGCGTTCGCCTTGGGAGATTCAAAATCCAAATTGAGGAATGGCGTTGCAAAAGCCAAACGGGACAAGGACAAAATTAGGACCAACACGATGATGGTTTTCATGACACTACTTCCTGACCAAAGGGTCGCCAGTGATTTGGATAAAACGAGGATTGAAGTGAGTGAATGTGTTGGGGGGCTTCTGCGATTGAGAGGTAAGCGTCACGTGTAGCGCCGGTATGCACCGGTTGGCGTGAGGGTCATGGTGTGTGGGATATGACGTTGATGCCTGGAGGAGCGCGGTTGCTGAAGATCGACGGGAAGGGGCGGGTTTGGACGCCGGCTGAGAAGCGGGC
>CAIWVP010000090.1 GCA_903916195.1 uncultured Verrucomicrobiota bacterium
CTCCGGCTTCGCTCGCGTCGGCGGATCCCGGATCTGCGCCCCTTCCGCAGCCGAGGGGGAGAGGGAATCTGGAAAGCAGGAAAGCAGGAACGGAGGGGAGAAACAGCGAAGGGGTGAAGAGGAGGCTTCGGGATCACAGGTCTCAGGTCACTGCCTTTTCCTGCTTTCCTGCTTTCCAGATTCCATCGGTTCCACAGAGCCGGGGTCGCTTTGCGGCATCGCAGGTCGGCGATCCGTAGGCGCCTCCTCCTGCCCAGCGCCAAGCCATCTCGTCGCGTCCTGCTCCGTCCGAGTCGCCGAAACCGAGCACAACCCACGGTCCGCCGCTTCCAATCGCAGCCCTGAGGCACCCGCCCGATCGGTGGACTCGATGGACCCCGTGCCGTTGAAGGAGCGGAGGTCCACCGCGGACAGCGGGGGGGGCGTCGGTAAGCAGCGGAGGCGGCGATCGAGCCGATAGCAGCCCGTTCCGCGCAAAAGCTCAGATCCGGCGCGCATTTGCTCAGCGGAAGGCGGCATCCGGGACAGATTCGCGTTGACGCTGTTTTCCGTCGCCGCGTTAGCTACGCGGCATCTTCCGTGTCGCGCCGACGCCCATGCCGGGCCGGTCGCGCGGCCGGTCAGCCGTCCTCACCATGAGCCGCAAAATCAACGTCGCCATCGTCGGTCTCGGATTCGGGTCCGAATTCATCCCCATCTACCAGCGCCATCCGCAGGCGAACATGTACGCCATCTGCCAGCGGTCGAAGGAGAAGCTGGAGCAGGTGGGCAAGGCCTTCGGCGTGGAGAAGCGCTACCAGAGCTTCGAGGACGTCCTGCGCG
This sequence comes from uncultured Verrucomicrobiota bacterium, assembly GCA_903916195.1. Lineage (GTDB taxonomy): Bacteria > Verrucomicrobiota > Verrucomicrobiia > Limisphaerales > UBA9464 > CAIVQB01. Next base: position 823 of record CAIWVP010000090.1, read on the forward strand.
ACCCCGCGGTGGACGCCGTGCACATCAACTCCCCGATCCATCTGCACGCGTCGCAGTCCATCGCCGCGCTGCGCGCCGGCAAGCACGTCGCCTGCACGGTCCCGGCCTGCACGACCATCGAGGAGGCCCGCGAGATCGTGAAGGCGAGCAAGGAGAGCGGGAAGACCTACATGATGATGGAGACCGTGGTGTGGAGCCGCGAGTACCTCTACGTCCGCGAGCTGCGGGACACCGGCAAGCTGGGCCGGATCCAGTTCGTGCGCGGCAGCCATCTCCAGAACATGGCCGGTTGGCCGGGCTACTGGGAAGGCCTGCCCCCGATGCACTACGCGACCCACTGCGTCTCGCCCTGCCTCGGCATCGTCAACGGCGAGGCCGAGTTCGTGTCGTGCCTCGGTTCCGGCCGCATCTCGGAGGCGCGCATCGCCAAGTACGGGTCGCCGTTCGCGTTCGAGACCGCGCATTTCAAGGTCCGCAACCAGGACGTCGCCGGCGAGGTGACGCGCTATCTGTTCGATGCGGCGCGCCAGTATCGCGAGAGCTTCGATTGCTACGGTTCCGAGACGTCGTTCGAGTGGCAGCTCACCGAGCACGACGATCCGGTGCTGCACCTCGGCGGCGAGACGGTCGAGAAGGTGAAGATCCCCGACTACGCGCACCTGTTGCCCGAGGCGATCCGGCCGTTCACGACCCAGGGCGTGTACGACATGTCCGAGAACGCCCATTTGTCCTTCATCCAGGGCAGCGGCCACGGCGGAAGCCATCCGCATCTCGCCCACGAGTTCATCTCGGCGGTGGCGGACCGGCGCCCGAGCTTCCCGGACCTGTACCAGTCGGTGAACTGGACGATGGTCGGCATCCTCGCCCACGAATCCTCGATGCGCGGCGGCGAGAAGATCCACCTGCCGAACTTCCGGGGCATCTGAGCCCGCCGTAGCGCAGAGTTGCACTCTGCTGTATCGCAGGTTTGCAACCTGCGGGGCGTCGAAGTGACCGGGGCGCTTCTGAAGTTCCAACGCTCTGCCGAGTGCAACGCGGCGAAACAGCAGATTGAAAATCTGCGCTACAGCCGATGACCGCCGCCTCCAGCCTGTTCCTCCCGTCCGCCTCGGTCATCGGCAAGCAGGCGTTGATGGGCATCTGCGACCTCGAGTTGCGGGCACGGAGGCGGACGTAGCGCAGTTTCTTGCAGCCTATCCATCCGCCGAGACCATCGCGGAGCGATGTCAGCCATTAGCCGGGGGTCGAGGAGCGCAGCGACGACACCCCCGGACGCCGTGGGCTGGCGACACGACCCCGGCAGGGGTCGCAGATCCGTCAACGGTTCGTGGTCTGGCACGCCTTGCAGGGTGCTTGTCTCCTCGCCTGTCACCGGGGGTGTCGCTGTCGCTCAACCCCCGGCTAATGGCTGGCAAGCCTCCGGCTTGCAACGTTGACGCCACCTCCCTGCAAAAAACCGAGATGCGCCTGCTCCGTGCCGGCCGGATCCTTTTGTTGGACTCCGCGAAGACGGCCCGGTTTAATTCCCGGGTTCCCGTACCGGCACGATACGAACCGTATTTTCCGACACACAACCATCACCAGAATCATCCTATGAGCAACGACAGCAGCGCGGGCATAGCGCCCAACGCAAAACGGCTCCTCTTCGCCGGCTTCATGGCCATCCTCGCGGCCGGCATCGGCTTCGGCATCCGCGGCGGCATCCTCGCCAACTGGGCCGCGGACTTCGGCTTCACCGGAGCGCAGCTCGGAGCGATCGGCGGCGCCGGCTTCACCGGTTTCTGCTTCGGCATCATCATCGGCGGCGTCGTCGTCGACAAGATCGGCTACGGCAAGCTGGTGGTCGCGGCCTTCTTGTTCCACGTGCTGTCCGCGTTCGTGACCTTCGCCGCGGTCAAGGGCCAGGCGCAGGAGATGGCCTACAACTACCTCTATTGGGGCACGTTCATCTTCGCGCTGGCCAACGGCACGCTCGAGGCCGTCGCCAACCCGCTCGTGGCGACGTTGTTCCCGAAGAACCGCACCCACTATCTGAACATCCTCCACGCCAGCTGGCCGGCCGGCCTGGTGCTCGGTGGTCTCGTCGGCTGGACCCTCGGTGAAGGCCCGAACGCCCAGAGCTGGAAGCTGCAGCTCGCGCTGTTCCTTGTCCCGACCGTCCTCTACGGCTTCCTCTTCCTCGGCCAGAGCTTCCCGAAATCCGAGGCCTCCCAGAAGGGCCTCAGCATCGGCGAGATGCTCAAGGATGTCGGCATCCTCGGCGCCGGTGTCGCCTGCTACCTGCTCGTGCTGTTCTTCCAGAACGCGCTCCAGCTCCCGACCGTGGTCTCCTACGCCATGGGCGGCGCGCTGCTCGCGGTCGTCGCGGTCATCACCGGCTTCTCGATGGGCGCTTGGCTCCTGTTCGTGCTCTACATCACCCACGTGCTCGTGGGCGCGGTCGAACTCGGCACCGACGGCTGGATCCAGAACATCACCGGCAACATCCTGACCCCGGGTGAAGGCAAGATCCTGTTCGTCTTCACCTCGCTCCTGATGTTCGCGCTGCGCTTCTGCGCCCACTTCATCGAGAAGAACCTCAAGATCTCGCCGATCGGCCTGCTCTTCATCTGCGCGGTGCTCGGCGCCATCGGTCTCAACCTGGTCAGCGGCATCACCACCTTCGTCGGTGCCTTGATGGCCTTGTCGGTGTACGCGCTCGGCAAGACGTTCTTCTGGCCGACGATGCTCGCGGTCACCAGCGACCGCTTCCCGCGCACGGGCGCCATCGCCATCTCCATCATGGGCGGCTGCGGCATGATGTCCGCCGGTCTGCTCGGATCCGCCGGTCTCGGCTATGCCAAGGACCGCTTCGCGGCCGAGGAGCTGAAGGCCAAGAACCCCGCGCTCTACGCTGAGTACAAGGCGGAGAAGCCCAGCACCTTCCTCTTCCTCGAGCCGGTCAACGGTCTCGATGGCAGCAAGCTCTCCGCGGCCCAAGCGGTGGCCGCCGACAAGCGTTCCCCGGAGCAGAAGACCGTGGCCGACGCCAGCATCGCCGGTGACCGCCACACGTTGAAGGCCGACTCGTTCATCCCGGTGACCATGGCCGCGATCTACCTGTTGCTGTTCCTCTACTTCAAGGCGATCGGCGGTTACAAAGCCGTCAGCATCACCGATTCGAAGGCGTAGTCCTTCCCTCGGTCTTTTCCGCGACGGCGGCTCCACTTCGGAGCCGCCGTTTTTGTTTTGCGGGATCCGTCCGTGTGGAGGCCGGCGTGTGGCCGGGACACAGCGGTGGAATCGGGTGCGATCAGAAATGGCGGTCCGGTTGGCGGATGGAGCGCAGCCCGGCAGGGTGAGCGGTCTAGGTGCCTGAAGACGGATCGCGCGATGACGGGGGAAGAATCCACGGACGGGCAGCAGCCCGTCCCTACCCTCTTGGGTAGGGTCCGCGCTGCCGCGCGACCCCATCTGTCCGGCAGGGTGAGCGGTCTAGGTGCCTGAAGACGGATCGCGCGATGACGGGGGAAG
>CAIWVP010000091.1 GCA_903916195.1 uncultured Verrucomicrobiota bacterium
TCTGCTAGCCTCAGGGGCGGGGTCCGGGAGCATGGCGGGGATTGTTGTCGAACCTCGCCACCGCGGCGGGAATGTCAAGGTGCCGCCCTCCCGAGGGTGCGATCGGAAGTGGCGGACACGGCGGACATTCGTGGCGCAGAGTTGCACTCTGCTGTATCGCGGATTTGGAATCCGCAGACGCTGCGGCCGGTGAGCGTGTCGGGCCTTGCCGACGCCCTGCCGAGTGCAACTCGGCGACACAGCAGATTAAAAATCTGCGCTACGTATGCCCGCCACTTCCGATCGCACCCCCTCCCGATGGCGGGCGAGGCTGCGCCTAGCCTTGAGCAAGAGGTGATCCGCCAACGCCATCGAACTGTGGATTGAAATCAGGAGATGTCGCAAGGCATCCGGGGGTTCTAATCCCTCCCCTTCCGCCATATTTCAACGGGTATAACCGGCTCACCACTTCGCGGAGTCCTCGCCGATTGGTTGTGTGCCCGTGTTTTGCCAGAGGTCGGTCCGAGGAGTTCGGGCGATTTCGCGGCGTCCACGCCGAAGATCGGGAACGATGACACTGTCTCCACTCCCCCGACCGTGTCGTCGCAAGACGCCAAGGTCGCCCTGCCCCGCTGATCGGTCATCCTCGATCGAAGTGATTGGCGGCGGCTCGAACCATTGGCACCATCGACCCATGCAGCCCGCATCTGATCCCTCCCGTCGCGAATTCCTGAAGCTCCTTGGTGGCGCCGCCTTCGCCGCCCCGTTTGTCACGTCCAACCTGTTGGCCGCCCCTCCGTCCGGCATCGTCCGGCACGCGAGTTTCGGTGCCGCCGGCATGGCCATGGCCGACATCTCCGAGATCGCGTCGCATCCCAATGTGCGGGTCGTCGCGGTCGCCGAGATCGACTCGGGCCGCCTCGCCGGTTTCCGACAGAAGTTCCCCGAAGCCCGGGTCTACCAAGACTACCGCGTGTTGTTGGAAAAGGAGCAACTGGACTCCGTGAACGTCTCCACGCCGGACCACATGCACGCGCCCATCGCGATGGCGGCGATGCAGCGCGGCATCAACGTCTACGGGCAGAAGCCGCTGACCCATGACCTCCATGAGACCCGCCAGTTGACCGAATACGCCCGCAAGAAGCGCCTCGTCACCCAGATGGGCATCCAGATCCATTCCGCCGCGGAATACCGGATGGCGGTCCAACTCGTCCAAAGCGGCGTGATCGGCAAGGTCCGAGAGATCCATACCTGGAGCAGCAAGGCCTGGGGCGACAACGGCGCCATGCCGACCCGCGTGGATCCCGTTCCTGCCGGCCTGAACTGGGACCTGTGGCTCGGTGTCGCCGCGGAACGTCCGTTCATCGGAGAGGGCTGGTACCACCCGGGCAACTGGCGTCGTCGCCTCGACTTCGGCACCGGCACCTTCGGCGACATGGGCTGCCATATCTTCGACCCGGTCTTCAAGGCGGTCGGGCTGACTTCGCCCGTGTCCGTGCGCAGTGAAGGTCCGGCGCCGAACTCGCATTCGTGGGCCACCGACGCGGTGATCCGCTACGTGTTCCCGGAGACCCCGTTCACCATCAAGGGGAGCATCCCGGTGACGTGGTACGACGGCAACCAGCGTCCGCCGGCCGAGGTGCGCGCCCTTCTGGAAGGCCGCGAACTGCCCGACCAAGGTTCGATCGTCATCGGCACCGGCGGCGTGATGGTCATCCCGCATGTCGCGATGCCGATCCTGCTGCCCGACGCGAAGTTCAAGGGCTTCAAGTTGCCCGAGGTGAAGGGGACCAACCACTGGCACCAGTTCGTGGACGCCGTCCGCGGCGTGGGCAAGACCTCGGCGAACTTCGACTACGCCGGCCCGCTGACCGAGGCGGTCCTGCTCGGCAGCGTGGCCACCCGCTTCCCGAAGACGACGTTGGACTGGAGCGGCCGCCGGCTGAAGTTCACCAACGTGAAGGAAGCCAACCAGTTCGTCCGGCGCGCCTACCGGAAAGGTTGGGAAACGAAGGGCCTCTGAGCCGTCGACCGGATGCGGGTCATGGCCGGTCCTTCGGGGCGCCCGGCCGGGACCTTGCCGCCGAAGCGCGGACGGTCCCAGGCCATCTCGCTCGCGGCAAGGTCGACTGGATCTGCGGTCCCGGCTCGGGCGCATCTCGGCACTGCCCCCGAGGTGGGGCGGCGCTGCTGCGCCGCCGATACTTCGGCCGGGACCAGCGTCGCGAGGTCCCGGCCAGTCAGCCGGCCGCGACATGGACCGTCGGCATTTCCACGGACGCGCTGCAGCGCGTCCCTACCCACCCGGGGGCGATGTCAAGATGCGCCCTCTCTGCTCCAGCGCGACGGACAACGAGATCCCTTCGCGCACCGCGACGACCCGTTCCGCGGACTCGCCTACGTCGCGACGGCGACGGCGATGGCGATGAACGCACGAAGTCCCAAGGACCAAGGCCCGGTCATGGCAGGACGCGCACGGCCACGGTCCGGACCTCCAAGCGGCCGTGCTCGTGCTGGAGCCCGATCGGGCCCCTCGCGGGAAGGCCCGGCAGATGCGCGGCGGAGATCACCTTCTGCCCGTTGAGCACCACGCCCACCCGGTCGCCCTGGACGGTCACGCGCATCGCGTTCCAATCCCCGATCGGCGCATCGGCACGGGCGGACGGTGTCACCGCGCGCCGTGCTCCACCCTGCAGGCTCGACCGGTATTCCCAGAACTCGCCGCTGCCGACCGGATAGCAGAACAGGTTGGCCTGCGCCTTGTGGAGACCGCGCACGAAAACGCCGCTGTCGCCGGCATCGAGCACGCGCTCGGTCCGGGTGAGCTCGCGTCCGTCGGCATCGATCACCGGGAACTCCACGACCTTGGGCAGCTCGGGCCAGCGCCATTCGACCCACAGCTCGAAGTCCACGAGGTCGCGGTCGTGCCAAAGGTCGCCATCGATCCCGTCGTGGAGGATCCTGCCGTCCTTGACCGTCCAGTGGGCGCGGTTCTGGTCGGTCGTGCGCCAGCCTTCGAGGTCGCGTCCGTTGAACAGCGACGTGAAGCCCTCCGGCAGCGGAGGCGTCGCTTGGGTCCGCGGATCCGAGGTGCGCGAGGCCACGAAAGCCACGAGATCGGCGAACTGGTCCAAAGTAAGACCCGCGTGCAGTTCGTCCGGCATCATCGAGTCCGGGAGCTCGCGGCGTTCCTTCACCTGGTCAAGGGGGATCACCGTGACCGTTCCGGAGACATCGGTCAGCGCGATCTCCTTCGGTGAACGGTTCTTCACGATGCCCGTCCACTCACGGTCGTCGGTCGTGACGATCTCGGTCTGGCGATAGCCTTCGCGGACGATCCGGCCCGGATAGAGGATGCTCTCGATGATCTCGGGCCGACCGAACTGGCGTCCCGCCGAGGTGAGGTCCGGCCCGACCAAGCCGCCGTGACCGGCGACCTGGTGGCAGGCGTTGCACGCGACGCCGGCCGCGCCGAAGAAGATCTGCTGCCCGCGCCACGGATCACCCGGATGGCTCTTGGCGAACTCCGCGTACGCCGCCGGATCTGCTGCCGGCAGGCTCGCGAACAGCGGTGAGCCCTTGGCCTCGGGCACGTCCTTGAACACATCTCGCAGCGTCCCACGGACGCCCGCCGGGATCTCTCCCGCGCGTTTCACGAGTTCGGGCAACGCGGCGGCACCGAGTTTCGCCAGTGCCTTCCGCGAATCCTGCGCCACCGCGGGATCCGGACTGGCCACGCCCTCGAGCAGCAGCGGCACCGCGGTGAGGGCCGGCGCAGCGGCGAGGGCACGGATGGCGAGGTCGCGCAACGCGGGATCCTTGGCCGAGGCGATCAGCGCAGAGATATCCGATGGATCCGCGGCGCGGGCCATGGCGCGGAGGACGAGCGGTTTCTCGGGAGCCGCGCCGTCCGCGAGCAGCTTCCGCAAGTTCGCCCCGGTGCCGGGACGCGGCCGCACCGCGAGCTGTCTCAGCGCCGCCTGACGAAGTTCCGGCACCGCGTCGGCCACCAAGAACGCCGCGGCGGAATCCGACGCGCCGGCCGGATCGATCTTCGCCAACGAAGCCAGCGCCGACAGCCGCACCGCGACGACCGGATCCTCCGCGAGACGTCGGCGCAACGCTCCGGACGAGACAGTGTCGCCGACATCGCCGAGAGCGACGACGGCCAACCCGCGCACCGCCGCGTCCGGGTGGTCGAGCGAGGTCCGCAAAGTCGCGACCACGGACGGTGTCCCGGCCCAATCGAGCGTCCGCGCCGGCGGCGGTGAATCGGCCGGATGATAGGCCCACCATGCGTCGCGGACCGCCGGCGCGCGACGTGCGAGGGGCGCGAGGACCTCCATCGCCGCCTTCGCCGCGGCGACGTCGGGGCCGGCCACGATCCGCGCCAAGCGGGCGACGGCGGTGACGGAGCACAGGTCATGCAACGCGTTCGCGCAGCCCTCCCGCACTTTCGACGACGACGACGCGAGCCCGGCGACGACCGCGCTCGCGGTCTCGTCATGCGCTTCCATGATCCGCCGCAACGCGGTGAAGACCGCGAAGCGCACCACTCCGTCGGCCTCGGTGCCGAGCGAAGCCATCAACGGCGGGACGGAATTCGTGTCCGCCGTGCGGCCGAGCAACGTGGCCGCTTGCAAGCGCACCGGGGCCGCCGCGTCCTTCAATGCCCGGATCGCCACCGGGACGGCCGCAGCGACCCGCCGTTGGCTGAGTTGCCGGAGTGCTTGGGCCGCCAAAGAAGGATCCGCGCCGGCCGCGAGCGCCGTCACCATCGGACGACCGCGGACGCCTTCATCGATCCCGTCGAGCGCCCAGAGCGCATGCTTGCGGGCGCGGCCGGACGCGCCCGGATCCTGGAGCAGTTCCCCGAGCCGGACCGTGATCGCCGCCCTTTCGGGCCGTCGGGCCCGGGCCACCAACGCGCGCTGGGCCGTCAACCGGACCGACCGGGCCGGATGCGAGAGCGCCGCGACAAGCTCGGGGGTCGCGGCTTCCATCGTGTCGGGCCGCCCCATCGCGAGCCCTTGCCACCATTTCGGCCAGGCCTTGGCTTCCGGTCCTCCGGTCCAGCTCAGCTTCCAGAGCCGGCCGACGGAGACATCCGCCTTCTGGTCGCGGTGCTGCCAATCGCAGATGAACATCGATCGCCCATCCACCGACCCACCGATCCCGACCGGACGGAAATCATCGGGCGGCTCCGGGAACAGCTCTTCGCTGCTGGCGACACGGAAGCTCGCACCATCGCGCACGACCGTCACGCGGGTGACCTGGCGTTTGCCGAAATCGGAGAGGAAGAGGTTCCCCGACATCGCCGCCGGCAACCCGTCATCGATGGCGCAAAGCGTGCCGCACGCCGCGCCGGCGCCGAAGTCATGCATCATCCAGAGCGTGTAGGGACGCCGCGGGATGAAGTCATGCGGATAGCCGTAGAACCCCGCCTCGACCATGTGCGTGAGCCGCCCCATCCACTGGTGCTCATCGGTGTTATCATACGTGAACGGCTCGTCGTCCTCGTCGAGAGCCACGTCGAGGATGTTGCGGACGCCCGTCGCGAAGATCTCCAGGCCGCTGCCGTCGGGACGGAACCGCACCACGCCGCCCCCGGGCATCGAGATCTGCCGTCCGTCCGTTCCGGTGCAGTCCTCGAGGCCCTTGTCGCCGACGGCGAGGTAGAAGAACCCGTCCATGCCCAGCTTGAAGTTCGCCGGGACATGGTCGTTCCAGCCCAATCCCCACGGCTCCCGCAACGTGTGCGTGAGCAGGTCCACCGGTTCGCGCCCGACGCCGTCGTCGTCACGGAAGACGGTGAGGAACGGGTTGTGCAGCACGTAGAGCTTGCCCTCGAGATGCTGCATGCCGAAGACCGCGTGCAGGTCCTTCGCGAAGAGCGTGCGCCGACCGTCGGGATGGAGGCACCAGATGCGGCCGGCCTTGGCATCGGGTCTCACGTCCTCGCGGATGTCCATCGGGTCCTCGGCGACGAACACGCGTCCGTCCGGCGCGGTGGTCACGACGCTCGGATGCGAGACCTCCGGCGCCTGGGCCACGAGTTCCATCGACCATCCCTTCGCGGGCTTCGGCACCGCGGCGCGTCCGGCGATGACCGGTCCCACGAACAGCACGAGCCAGACCGCGAGAAGGCGAAGGATCATGGGCGCAAGTGGGGTGGGATCCTACTTCGCCGATTTCGCGCGGTATTCCATCGCGAGCCGATCGAGCGCGACCGCGGGCGCCGGCCCGTCGTGGGCGAAGACCGCGTAGCGAAGGGTCAGCGGTCGTGCCGGACGCAGCTTCAGGTCACCGTCCATGAGGATGCACGGGTTGAGCATCGCGATGCCGACCGGGTTGTGCCAACGGGTCGTCGGGTTCGACGGATGGCTGAACACGGCGACTCCCGCGGTCTTCCCGGTGTCGAGGCGGGCCGTGTAGTCGTACCACGCCGCGTCGGGCCATCCGGTGGTCGGATCGTCGTGCTTGGGCGCCGGGAGCTTCACCGGCCCGTCGGGCGAGCTGACCCGCGGATCGGCACCGGCCCTGCCCTTGACGCAGAACCCGCTGAACGCGGCGCGCGGGACGGTGATCTCGTCGACCGGGGTGAGGACGAAGGTGAGCTCGTGCCAGTTGCCTTCGGGCAACGCGCGGCTCGCCACCGTGAGCGCCTCGCGGAGCATCACCCGGTCGGCCACGCGCCATTCGTTCTCCACGACCAATCGACTGTCGGCGCCGGAAGCCCCTTCCAAGCGCAGCGAGGTGTTCACGATCCGCCGGTCCTCGGTCGGCGCGTGCGCGCCCCAGCCCCAGAAATCTGCCTTCGCGAAGCCGTCCACCTCGTACCATGCGAAGAACACGCCGCGATGGTGTGGATGGTCCTTCGGCGCCAGCGCGGCCACCGATTCGCCCGAAGGCGTCAGCAGCGGGTAGATGCCGCAGGCGCTGTTGGCGCTCAGCGACGAGCCGGCGGGCTTGGTCTTGAGATATCCGAACAGGTCACGCCCCGATGGCGCGACGACGGTGACGCCGTCCGGTCCGGGACGGAGCATCCATCCGGGTTCCGCCGCGCGGAGCCCTTGGGCGAGACCTCCGAGGGCCACGATGACGACGGTGAGCGAAAGCAGGCTGAGCGTTCTCATCAAATGGTTCCCGAGGTGTCCGCGGTTTCGCGAACCCGGTCCGCGGGAGGCTCTGCGTCCGGGACGAAGCGGTCTGCCCCACCTACGGCCGCACCGAGGTCAGCGGCGGCCGGCCGGGGCGTTGGTGGGCAGTGGTAGAGTGACGGGGCCGGGGCGTTTCGGCTGGTGCAGGCCGCTGCCGAGACCGGCGAGCGGATCGTGCTTTGGTCGGGTCGTCCACGCTTTGTATGCCCAGAAGCCGACGAGCATCAACGCGGTCCCCAACAGGACCGGGAAGACCCACTGCCATCGCACGCGCGACAGCTGGAGCATGATGAAGTCGAGCGGGCCCTTGTCGCCACCGGACAAACTGGGAGGCCCGGCGTGATCATCGGTGCGGCCGAGCTCGGACTCGAGTTCAGCGACCAGCGCCTGGTCATCGAGACGCAGGTAGCGGGAGTAGTTGCGCGCGAAGCCGCGGATGTAGACGGGCGCGGCGAAGACGCCCCATTCGCTCGCCTCGATGGCGCGGATGTGGTCGGTCTTGATGTTGGTGGCATCCGCCACTTGGTGGACCGTGAGCTTCTGTCGCTCACGTTCAGCACGCAGTTGTTCCCCGACGGTTGGCATCGCGCCTTTTGTAAGGCTTCCAGTGCGCCCGCGGCAACCGCGGAAACCGTTTCTGTCAAGGAAGCCGGTCGGCCGTGTGGAGTCATCCAACCGGCAATATCATCACCCGATCAGATCGACCGGATCGGACAGCAGCCCTGGCTGGGAAAGGCTGTCGGACCAACGGACCCCTGCCCTGCGTGGCCATCCCACGGGGGCACAAAAAAGGAGGCCGGACCTTAGGTCCGGCCTCCGTGGAAGCTTTGCTCTTTTGGAGCCCGCTCAGTTGCTCGAGCGGTAGAACTTCTGCGCCGCAGCACCGGTGTTCGGGGCGAACGGGCTGGTCGCACCCGCGACCGGCGCGAACGGACCGGACGCGGTGTCCGAGCCGAGCAAGGTGCCGGTGTAGGTGATCTTGCCGTCGGCTCCGATGCCGATGGTCGGAGTGGTGATCACGAGGCCACCACCGAAGGCGTGGCCGAGGAGGCCGACATCGGCGATCTGCATGCTGTTCGCCTTGGTGGCATCGACCACCTTCGGGAACGTCACGCGATAGACGAAGTAGGTCGCCGTGTTGGCGAACAACAGCGTCTGCGTGCTGAAGCGGGCGCTGAACGCCGGGATAGCGCCGGAGGCGACCGTCTTGAACGTGACACCGTCAACCGAGCCTTCGATCAGGTAGCTGGCCGGGTCGCGCTCAGGAGAATCGTTGGCCGCCGTGAGGACGATGCCGTCGATGATGCTCGAACCTGCGGCCGGGGTGACCGTGAACCCGGTGTTGACCTTGTCGAAGTTCAGGTACTTCGTGCTGCTCTTGTCATCGAGGACGTTCGCGACGCCTTCGGCGCCCGGGGTGTTCTTGGAGCTGCCGACAATCGTGTCGTTGGTCGACAGGATGTTGGCGCTCGGGATCGTGTTGTAGTCCCAGAAGGCGATCAGGCCTTTGGCCGCCGGGAGGGCGGAGGGCGAGGTTCCCTTGGTGATGGCGAGCGCGTCGGCTTCGGTCAACGCCTTGTTGAACACGGCGAAGTCGTCGATGATCGCATGGCTGACCTCGGCGCCGCCCGCGCCGGAACCCATGTAGAAGGCCCGGCTGTCGACCTTCAGGGGGTTGGTGCTCTGGCCGTTGAGGAACAGCTTGCCGTCGATGTAGATGTTCTTGTCAGCGCCCTTCTTCGTGAAGACGAAGTGGTGCCACTGCGTGGTCCACCAATCCGCGGTGCCGCTGTAGTCGGGGAACGTCGCGATGTCCGCGGTGATGCGCTGGGTGGCTCCATCGCAGCAGCCGACGGTGTCGAAGTACACGTTCTGGTTGCTCCAAGGGACGTGCGCGTGGAAGTTCCGGTTGTTGCCGGCCGAGGGCGAGTCGAGCGTGAAGGCGGAGCTATCCGCGACGTCGTACTTCTTCTGCCAGAACGACACGGTCAACTCATCGTTCGCCGTCGCGGCGTTGGCCGACGCGAGGAACTTGTCGTCGAACACGGCGACCGGGCCGCCCTTCTTGGTCAGGTCGATCGCCTTGTCGCCCGCCTTGCCGGAGTGGCCGAGGCCGTCCGCGGTGTAGACCGACGCGCCCAAGAGCAGGCCTTTGTATCCGCCCACGGAATCCGCGACCGTGCCGTTGTAGGTGCCGGCCGTGAAGGACCAGGTAGCGGTCGCCGCTTTGCCGGCGGGATCCGGATAGCCGAGCTCGATGGTGTGGACCGAGCCGCTCTTGTAGAGATTGCCCGGCTTGAACGTGAGGGTGATCACCTGGCCGTCCTTGGTGACGGTCGGGGTGACGGTCGCGCCGTCGAGCTTGAGGCTCGTGTTGGCCGCGGTCCAAGCCGACTTGCCATCACGGTGCGAGATGGTGATGCCAGCGGCCGGGGAGACACCCTTGGCGTTCACGCCCGGGCTCTGGGTGATGTAGGCACCTTCAGGAGCCGCGGGGAGGTCGACCGCCGAGCTGAGGAACTTGCTCGGGATCGGGGTCAGCGAACCGGCCGGAGTGGTGTCACCCACTTTGCGCCAAGCGACTTGGCCGTAATCACCGCCGCCGCCTTCTTTGTAGACGACGCTGATGAAGTACTTCTTGCCAGCCACGAGTTTGATGGGAGCCGCCGTGGTCTCTGCGGCGCCCGGTTCCTCGAACGCTCCGCAGCATCCGGTTTCTTCGGCGACGAGAGCCAAGTTGGACTCCTTGTCGTCGGTGCTGATGTAGAACTGGCCGGCGTCATCGCTGCGGACGAAGAAGTCGTAATCTCCGGACTCCGTGGGGGTGAGGTAGCCGTTCATGGTCGCGCCGTAGGACTCCAACGAATCCGTCGGGAGCAGGTCGCGGCTGTCGGCCGAGAACACCGCACCGACGCGATCGGGGGAGTTGGGGTACTTCGCGTCATCGAACATGCCCTGGATGGCATTGCCGCCGATGCCCGTGTAGATGGACATCTTGAGCACGCCTTCCTTGATGTTCAGGTAGGAGAAGAAGCTCGCCTTGGTGCCGGTGGCCACCGCGTTCTTGGAACCGTCGACGACGTTCGCGACGGCGACCGTGTACTGGGTCGCACCGGGCGCCTGCTTGTCGGTCGTCAGGGTGACGACGTTCTTCTTGATGCTGACCGCCTTGACCGCGAGGGCCGGCGTGATGGTGTAGTTCGCGACAGTGGTCGCGGACACCGCATCCAAGGCCTCGGAGAAGGTCAGGACCACGGTATCGAACGAACCGGTCCCGACGGCGCTGTTGAGCGTCGGCTTGGTGGTGTCGATCGGGTCGGTGCCGGCCTTGAACTCATCCAAGTTGGTGACGCCGTCCTTGTCGAAGTCCTTGGCGGCATCGCTCGGATCGTTCGGGTTGAAGCCGTACTGGGTCTCCCAGTTGTCCGGCATGCCGTCCTTGTCGGTGTCGACCGGAGGAACGCCCGGGGAGGCACCGGCGGCGAGCTTCTTGATTTCGGCCTCGGACAGCACGCCTTTGTAGATGGCGAAGTCGTCCATGACTCCGTCGGGGTGGGCAGCACCGCCGTCGGAACCGATGTTCAAGCGGTTGAAGTCGGTGGCCAAGGGGGCGACGCCTTCAGTCTGCTCGGCGAGGAGCACGCCGTCGACATAGATGCGCTTGGCTTCGCCGTCCTTGACGAACGCGTAGTGATGCCAAGCGGTCCAATCGAAGCCGTCGATGGTGTTGGCGACGTTCTGGTTGAGGCGCTGGCCCGGAGCGGCGCAGCAACCGGAGGTGTCGAAATAGATGGTGCCGTCGGACCAAGGAACGTGGAACTGGAAGCCACGGTCCTGGCTGTCGGCATTGGCCCAGAA
>CAIWVP010000092.1 GCA_903916195.1 uncultured Verrucomicrobiota bacterium
ACACACCGTGCACCCACCCGCACATTCGCCCACCCGCACGACGCAGCGCGCAATCATCCGGCCTTGGTGGGCGGCGCGGGGACCGAGCGCATCCAACTCCGGGCCGGCCGCCGTTCGCCCGAGGAATGCGCGAAGGGCGGGGAGCGGGGCGTTGGCGGCGCCCGCGCACGCGGACCGGCCGAGTGAGCAGCACAGCATCCGCCGACCCGCCGGGGCGAACGGGTTTCGCGTGCGGAGCCTCAAACACGCACCAAGCGACGCATTGACGAGCCGTGTGAGTGTGTTTGTGTGTGTGTGTGTGAGAGAGAGTGAGTGAGTGAGTGAGTGAGTGAGTGAGTGAGTGATTGTGTGTGAGAGAGAGAGATAGAGATAGAGAGAGAGAGAGAGGCAACTTGCATTCGACCATGCGCGGCGAGTTCAAGGTCGTCGAGCAGGCCGAGTTCGACAAATGGTTCGCCGAGAAAGCCAAGGCCGGCGGCGGTGGCGGCTTCGAGTGAGGATGATATCCGCAAGCTTGGCCGCTGGAGTTTCTCCAGCGGCCTTTTAGTTTCACCACGCCGTGGACGACCGCTTCCAGAAGACCCTATGGGCCGCCTTGATCGCCGCGCTCGCCGGCATCGTCGCCATCTACGTCTTCACCGAAGGCCGCAAGGCACCGTTGCCGGTGATCGGTCAGGTGAAGCCGTTCGCCTTGACGAACCAACTGGGCCGGCCGGTCTCGCTCGCCGACCTGAAGGGAAGGGTGAGCGTCGCCAACGTCGTGTTCAGCCGATGCCCCACCCAGTGCCCGAAGCTGATGCAGCAGATGGCCCGGGTCCATGCGGCGGTCGGCCCCGGGGTGCGGTTCCTGACGTTGACCGCTGATCCGGGCAACGACACGCCGGAGGTCCTGGATCGTTACGGGAAGCGGTTCGGCGTCGACGACGGGAAGTGGTGGCTGCTCACGGGCGACAAGGCCGAGCTCTACCGGTTCGCCACCGAGGACCTGAAGTTCAACCTGCTCGAGAACGCCGGCCCGCCTCCGGTGCCGCTGGCCGATCTATTCATCCACTCGACCGATTTCGCGGTGCTCGACAAGGCCGGACGCCTGCGCGCCGTCGTCCACGGCGAGGAGCCGGATGCCGAAGCGAAGATCACCGCCCATGTCCGGCAACTTCTCCGCGAGACGAACCTATGACCCTCTCCGATCTCCCGGCCGTCAACGCGTCCCTCAACGGCCTCAGCACCGTGCTGCTCCTGCTGGGTTGGCGCCATATCAAGGCCGGCCGGCGCATCGCGCACCGCAACTGCATGATCGGCGCGTTCGTCACCTCGTCGCTCTTCCTGGCCAGCTACCTGACCTACCACTTCCAGATGCAGAAGCTCCACGGCCGCGCCCACACGAGCTTCACCGATCCGGCGTGGTTCCGGCCGATCTATCTGGTGATCCTCGTCACCCATCTGATCGGCGCGTTCGCCATCCTGCCGCTCGTGACGCTGACGTTCCAACGCGCGATCAGGGAACGGTTCGAGCTGCACAAGCAGATCGCGCGATGGACGCTGCCGGTCTGGCTCTACGTGTCGGTGACCGGCGTCGTGATCTATCTCCTGCTCTACCAGATCTTCCCGCAACCCCGTTAGCGCCTCCTGCCTTTGGCCATCACCGCCCAACAGTTCGATGAACTCCAACGCCGGTTGGCGGGCGGGAAGAAAGCCACGGCCGGCGCGAAGGTCCCTGTGCCCGAGACCGTGTCGGTTCCGGTCGGTGGGACCATCTTCGGTCTCGATCCGTCGTTGCGCGGCACCGGCTTCGGCTTCGTGCGGGTCTTGAAGCCGCGTCCGGTCTTGATCGCGTGCGGCACGCTCCGCTGCCCGTCGTCGTGGACCCGCTCCCGTTGTCTGGGCCACATCGCGGCTTCGTTGCGCGATCTGGTCCAGACCCACAAGCCCGACGTCTGCGCGGTGGAAGGGCTTTTTTTCGCGCAGAACCTGCAGACCGCGCTGATCATGGGAGAGGCGCGCGGGGCGGCGTTGGCGGTCATCGCCGAGGCCTTGGTGCCGATCTTTGAGATCGCGCCGCGCAAGGTGAAGCTAGCGGTGGTAGGCCACGGTGGAGCGCAGAAGATCGCCGTCGCGAAGATGGTGCAGCGCATGCTCGATCTTGCCGAGACACCGGAGCCGGATGCGGCCGATGCCTTGGCGCTCGCCTTGGCCTTCGCCCAGGAGACGGGCCGCCATTCCCTCACCCCACCGAAGCGCGTCTGAAACGCGCCTGTGCCCACCGGTGCCGATGCTCCGCCGGGCCCTCGCCACGATCGGCGACCTGAGAGCCGCCGTCGGGGGCTCAAGCCAGATCTGGGGGGGGGCTTTCAGGAGAGTACCCAAGCATGAGAGGTTGGCGTCCTGAGCAGGATTTCTGTGCAGATCCATCGTCGGTAAGCAGCATGTCCGAGAGCACCGAGGTGACACGGCCGATGATGGAGTTCCGCGAGACCGCGAGACGCTTCGCGTCGCTCTGCGTCAGCTTGGCCGTGATCTGCCTCATCACGGCGGTGGCTGACGAGACCTTCGGCCCGTTCGGGCCGAAGCCATGGATCGCCGCGGAAAGATCCGCGGCTCCGGCCGGTCTCGTCGCTCACCGCTGATCGATGGCGGCCACGAGGTCTCCGTTCCGGGTCGTTTCACCGCCGCCGGCTTCGCTGAGCGAAGAGGCCCGCCACCACCGCTCCGGCCGCGACCCGCACCTTCGTCGACGGCTCCGGGACGGCTTGGAAGCCGATGCGGTTGTCGATGAAGCCGCTGATCGTGGACTCTGACCGTGCCGCACCGATCCCCCGCTCGATCTCCTCGGCCCGGGCCGCGAGGAAGATCCCACAAGAAACCCCGGTAAGCATCCCTCGGAGGATCCGTGGCGACCGATCGACTTTCCTCCGGTGCCGCATGGGTCGGATGCCAACCCGAGGTTGGACTGCGCCAGATCCTGGGAAGCGCGGAGACCGTTGATGGGGCATGGAGGGTGGTGCCGGTCGGCGGTCACGCGTGTGGCGGCCGGCTCCGGCAAGAGCCCGAAGATATCCTGCCATGATCATCAACCTGTTCATATCCGCTTCCTGCGTCGCCCTGGTTCTCGTCTACCTCGGGGTGATGCATTGCTGCTGGCTCGGCCGCGAGCTTCAGGACCAAGATCGGCACTGAACCGCAGTGTCCGTTCCGGGGTGGCTTCACGCCAAAGCGGCGGTTTTCTCCTTCTCGAGGAGGCCGGCGACGGTGGCGAACTCCTCCGCGATGCCCTCGATCAGGGCCTTGGAGCCGGCCAGATCGCCTTCATGGGCCACGATCTCCAGCCGACGGCAAAGCTGCGCCAGGCGCCCCGCGCCAAGGGTGGCGCTGCTGCCCTTCAGGGAATGCGCGGTCTCGCGCAGCGCCTCGAATTGCTTGTCCCGGCATTGCGACGCCATCCGCGCCAGTTGTTCCGGGGATCCGTGGAGGTAGAGGCTCAGCAGCTCGACCAGCAGCTTGCGGCCGGGGACCGCATCATCGCCGATGATCTCGGCGAGCGCGGAGTGGTCGAGGTGGGCAGCGCTGTTGGCTTCCTTGCCGACCGCGCCCCGCGTCGCTGTCGGGATGCCGGATGTTGGGGATGCCGGGCGGTTCGTCACCAGATGTCGGACGAGCGTCAGGCGCAGGTCTTCGAGCCGGAGCGGCTTTGTGAGGTAATCGTCCATCCCCGCTGCCAAGCAACGGTCGCGGTCGCCGGTCATCGCGGCCGCGGTCAACGCCACGATGCGCACATCGCCGGATAACTTGGGGTCTTGGCGCAGCCGCCGGGTCGCTTCGTACCCGTCCATCTCC
>CAIWVP010000093.1 GCA_903916195.1 uncultured Verrucomicrobiota bacterium
ATCATGGCATACCTTTCCATCGCCGCAGGCCCCATTCTGCGATCCAGCAGACCAAGGCGAGAGCGAAGATCCACGGCGTGTGCCAGAGCGGCTGCGACCAGGCCTCCATCACCGGTGCGCGGCGCGTCGGCAGGCCGGCGACGAACGCGTCGAGCTTGTCGGCCGGGATCACCTCGCCGCCGGTGCGCTGGGCGATCTCCTCCATCCGCGCGAGGTCGGGCACCAAGGAGCGGAACTCCTCGGCGGCCGGATCCGAGCTCCAGCCGGCCTCGTCGCGGCCGATCTCGCCGCCCATCGAATTGGTCGCTCCGGCGGTCGCCTTGAACCCGCCGCTGAGCCGCGGCACGTAGGTCGCCTCGTACAATCCGGGCTCGGTCGAGGAGGCCTCGGCCTGGAGCCGCATCGGGCCGGCGGCGCCGGCCGCCGGGTCCGCGTCGAAGACGACCGGTTCGACCGTGATGCCGACGGCCGCGTCGTCGACCGGTTGGTACTTCGGGTCGCGGACGCGCACCTGGAGGCGGACCGCCCCGTCGGCGTCGTCGGGGACCGGTTCGACCGAGAGCTCGACGCGTTCCGGCACATCGGAGATGAGCCAGCGCACCAGCTGGCGCCATGATTTGTCCATGTCCGCCCGGGATGCGGGATCCTTCATGCCCCAGCGCCAGACATCGCCGACGGGGAGCGCGGCGGTTCGGCCGCGGCCGAACCGCTGGATGACGAGGGCGGGATGCTCCTTGCCGGCGGCGTCCGCGACGGTGGCGACCACGCTCGCCCCGGGTTTGACGCCGTGCACGGGGTTGAAGACCTCGAAGCCGGGCATCCCGTCGATGCGCGTCCGCTCGTCGGATTCGTTGTCGCGCACGCGGGCCCACGGTTGCAGCCAGCCTTCGCGGGCGAGGCCGAACTTCAGCGGACCGGCCGGATGCACGGACTCCGCGCGGTCGAGATAGACCGGTAGCATGTCGCCGATGGGTGTGCGCTGGTAGCGGCCTTCCTGGAACGATTCCATGCCGCCGAGCATCAGGAATCCGCCGCCGCGCTCGGACACGAACTTCTGGAGCAGCAGCGCCTGCCCGGGCGTGAAGAACTCCGCCTCGAGGTCGTCGATGATCACCGCCTGGTAGCCGTACAGCTCCTCCGCGGTGCGCGGGAACCCGCTGCGCAGCTCGAACTCGTCCCGCGTGTTGATCCGCGTGAGCACCGGTTGGTCGTAGCGCTCGGTCGCCTCGCGCGTCTGGTCGCCGAAGCCGCGGAAGAGCGGGTTGCTCGTCTCGCCCGCGCGACCGCGGAACTCGAACTTCGGCTCGCGCTTGGCGATGCGGATGAGTCCGACCATCTGCACCTGGTCGTCCTCCGCGACGGCGCGGTTGAGGAACTTGAACTCCCAGTTCGGCCGGCCGGCGACGTACAGCACGCGGAACGGGCCCTGCCCGCGGTCGGCGACGACGACGCGCGCGTTGTTGGCCAACGTGGCCTCCCCGGAGTTGGTCACCGCGCCGCCCCGGTCGATCTCCGACGCGGTGCCGACGCGCAGCTGGTAGAAGGACACGCCGGTCTTCTCGGGCTTCAGGTTGAACCGTAGCGCGGCGCCTTCGCCGTCGGCCCGCCCGCGGACGGTCTGCTCGGCCATCACCTTGCCCGTCCGGTCGCGCAGCCGGGCCAGCACCTTCTCGCCGTCGAACCCGGCGGCGGTGACGTCGGCCTGGACCGTGACCGGCGCGTCCTCGAAGACCGTCTGGCTCACCGTGACCTGGCGCAGCGAGATGTCCTTCACCGCGTCGCGGCGGCCGAGGACGACGGGATAGACCGGCGGCACGCCCGCGAGGTCGGGCAACGCGCCGCGGATGTCGGTGGCGTTGCCATCCGTGAACAAAAGGATGCCTGCGAGGGGACGTCCCTTGGAACGCTCCGCGAGGCCGCGCAGGGCCGCGCCGATCGCCGACGAGCGGCCGGTGAAATCGAGCTCCGCGAAATCGCGCACGTTCTGGATCCGCGCGTCGAAGGCGTAGCGCCGGACGTCGAAGCCTTCCGCCAGTTTCCCCGGCCAGGCGGAGCGGCCCGGGTCGAGCAGTTCACGGAGCCCTTCGCCGCGCGTCCGGGCGTCGCCGGCGTCGCGGACCTGCAGGCTCCGGGAATTGTCGGCCACGACCGCGAAGAGGTTCGCGCCCGGACGCGCGCGTCGGCCGGTCCAGAGCGGTTCGAGCAGGCACGCCGCGAGCGCCGCGAGGCCGGCGAGCTTGAGCCCGAGGCAGGCCCAGCGCAGGCGACCGCCGGGCATCGACCGATAGCTCCACGCGAGCAGCAAGGCCACGGTCGCGAGGCCGACCGAGAGCGGCAGCAACCCGTCGGGCCGCGAGAAAGTGAGGGAGGCGAAGGTCATCTGTTCGGCCTCGGGAACATGGCTGCGGCGCGCATCACTTGTCCTTCCCCAGATCCTCGTAGTACCGGCGCACGAGCTCGGAATAGCGCGTCGGCACCGGGTCGCGGTCGATGGGCACCAAGGTCTCCTCGGGGGTGCGGCGGGCGAGCTCTTCGCGGATGCGGTCCCGGACCTCGACGAGCGGTCTCACGACCTTGAGCTGCACGTCCGCCCAGTCGGGCTTCTTGAGGTCGCGACGGTACTCGAGGCGCATCAGGCGCGCCTGCTCCCGCGCCGTGGCGAGGCTGCTGCGGAGATCGGGCTGGTCCACCATGTCCTCGACGTCGCGCAGGCGGTCGGCCCACGGCGCGAAATCGCCACCGGTGATCGGGCCCGCGGCATCGGTCCCTCCACCACCACCGCCGCGGTCCTGGCGACCGCCGAGCAACTGACTGAGATCGACCCCGCCGCGGCCGGCGGTATCCGGACGTCCGCCTTGCTGCGGGGATCCCGGCGGCCGTCCGCCGCCGGCTGGGCCGGAGCCCGGTTGCCTGCCTCCTGGTTGTGACGCCTGTTGTGCGGCTTCACCGGATGGCTGGGGTCGGCCCGGGCCTTGGCCTGGCGCGCCACCCGGTCCGGGCTGACTCCCGGGTTCGCCGGTCGTTGCTCCCGGGTCCCGGGTCGTTGCCGCCGGGTCTTTCGCTTCGCCGTCCTTGGCCGATCCTTCGCCGGGCTGCGCTGCGGCTCCTTCCTTTCTGGAAGGTCCGGCCGTCGCGGCGCCTTTCGCTTGGGTGACGGAATTGGTGCCGGAGCGTTGGGCGCCGTCGCCGGCCTGCGCCATCTCGCGATCGAGTTGCCCGGTGAGCGTGTCCAGTTCCTGTCGGGCCCGGCGCAACGCTTCGGTGTCGTCGCCGAGGACCTTCTCGGCCGCGCGTTCGACGCCTTGCCTGAGAGCATCGATGGCCGCCCGGGCGCGGGCTTCCGAGGCGCGGGCCGGAGCGTCTTGGCCTTGGCGGAGCATCTCGGCGGTGAGTTCGATGGCTTTCGCGCCGTCTTGCGAAGACTTGTCCTGCAACCGGTCGTAGAGGCTGCGGGTCATCATGCGGTTGCGGATCAGGTCTTCCTGGAGCTTCTTCGCGCTCTCGGCGTCGGCTTGGCTGGCTTTGCGGAGGGTGTCGTAGAGCTGGCGCGAGACGAGCGGTTCGGAGGACTCGGCCTGCTGCGACACCTGGGTGGCGCGGGCGAGGAGGTTGGTCATGCGGGCCCGCTGCTGATCGAGCAGGTCGATGGCCTTCTGGCGTTCTTCGGATCCTCCGAGCGTCTTGCGGTCCGGTGTGTCCGATGCCTCGAGCTTCTTGGCGACCTCTTCTTCTTTGCGCGCGAGCTCGCGGGCCTGTTCGCGCATCTCGCGCATCTCCTCGGCGAACTCGCTGGAGTTCTGCTTGCGGAGCTCGTCACGCATCTCTTGGAGCTGGCGCTGGGCACGGGTGCCGGCAGCGAGGGCCTGTTGGACCTTGCCCTCGCCGGTCGCCTCGGCGGCGCGCTGGAGCTCGTCGCGGGTCTGGTCGAGTTGCTTGCGCTGCTCGGCCATCCCGGCCTGGTTCTCGGGACGGCCCATGCGCTGCTGGAGCTCGTCGACCTCGGCGACCTGCTTCTTCTGCTCTTCCTGGAGGCGCTTGAGCTGGCGGCGGACCTCTTCGCGCTCTTTCTCGGTCTTCGCTTCCTGGAGCGTGGTCTGGAGCTCCTTGAGGCGCTGGTTCACGTCTTCTTGGCGGCGTGCGAGTTCCTTGAGGCGGTCCTGCACCTGGAGTTGCTCGCGGCGGCTCTCGTCCTGCGGCGCGCGGGCCTGGCGCTGGGTCTCGTAGCGGTCCTCGGATTGCGTGAGCTCCAGTTCGTCGAGTTGCCGCTGGTTGCGTTGGTCGCCTTGTTGCTGGCCCTGGCCGCGGCTTCGCGAGCGGGTCACGGAGGTCTCGCGGGCCTGGAGCTTGAGCAACGCCTGATACGCGGCCTGCTCGGCGACCAGCGCATCGGAGAGCGCGGTTGGTGAACCCTTCGCCTTGTCGAGCTCCTCGAGCGATCGCTCCATCTGCGAGATGGCGGCCGACCACAGGGTCTTCGCGCCGGGGGATTGCTGGCGCTCCATCGTGGCCTTGGCCTGCTCGATGGCATCGACGGCGGAGCCGCGCACGACCGCGAGATCGTCCTCGTAGCGGACGGGTGCCGGGACTTTCGCGGGTCGGGCGGCGGCTTCGGTGGCCCGTCGGGCGGGACGTTGGGTCGCGTCGGTCGCGTCGGCATCGGAGCCGGCGCGCGCGCGCTGCGCCATGAGGCCGGCCGCGCCGGCGGGGAGGCCGCGGCGCATCTCCGTGATCTGCTGCTGGATGGATCCCGGCGCTGCCGGACGACTATCCGGGGCGCCGAGGGAGGAAGTGCCCTTCTTCGCCGGCGCGGACGATCCGGCGTCTTTGGCCGACTTTGCGCGCTGGTCGCGTTGGAGGCGCCAGGTCGCGTTGATGATCTGCTTCTGGAGATCGGCCAGCTTGGTCGTCGGGTTGCCTTGGCCTTGTCCGCCGCCGCCGGGTTCCTCTTCGCCGCCGCCCTGGCCCTCGCCTTCGCGGAAGATCTCCTCGAACGGCCGCACCTCGGCGAAGAACAGGTCGCCGGTCGTGCGGCGCGTCTCGCCATCGGGACCGATGTCGTCGGCCCAGGCGAACCACGCGACGACCTGGTCGGGTCTCGCCCCGAGGTCCTCCAAGCGGAGCAGGTGGCGGAACTCGCGCTTGTCCTTCGCCGGCACCTCGCGGCCGAGCTCGACGAACTGCGTCTCCTGCCCGACCTGCGTGAAGGCCAACCCGAACCGTTGCACACCAAAGTCGTCCCAGACCGTGCCGCCGAAGGTCATCTCCTCGAGCGCGGACGGACGCTGATCACCGCGGGGCGAGGCGAGCTTCAGGTCCGGCGGGCGGTTCGGCTGGGCCTCGAACACGAACTGCGCCGCGACCTTGTTCGAGCGTCCTTCGGCATCGACGAGGCGCAGGTCGTAGGTGGTGCTGCCGACAGGCACGTGCCCGGCGAGCGACGCGGTCGGCTGGTGGGTGCCGACCAAGAGCGCTATCGGGATCGAGTTGGTGCCGCGAGGGACGAGCGTGGCGGAGGCGACCGGTTTGTTGAGCTGGAGCGCGAGGTCCACCGTGGTGCCCTCGACGGCGCTGATGCGTCGGGTGTCATCGATGTGCCTCGGTGAGAGCCCGGTGTAGGCGGGGAAGGCGAGGTCGGCATCGGAGCGCTCGAGCTTGGGATGCTCGAAGACGGCGACCTTGTAGGACCGCGTCTCGGCGGTGCCGTACACGACGCGGTAGGTGAAGTTGCTGCTGACGTCCGGGACGCTTCCGCCGAACACCGGATCCGCCAGGCTGCGGGTCAGCGGGATCCGCGTGGGCTTGCCCGGACCCCCTTCGATCACGACCTCCGCTTCCTTTGGCGCCGTGCCGAACCGGACGAGCACCACGAGGCTGTCACCCCGTTCGATGCTCACATCGCCCGGCGTGACCTCGATGCCGCTGAAGACGACCTTGAGCCGCGAAGGGGCCCTGGGCCCGGGCGGCACGCGCAACGGGAAGAGCAAAGCGACGAAGACGGCGAAGGCCGCGAGATGGACGACGTGCGATCCGGCCGATCGCCACCAGGGCACCGCCCGGCGCCAACGGTTGCGGACGCTGTGCTCCACCGCGTCGCGCAGCACGCGCTGCTGGAGGAAGGTGAAGCGGCCCGCCTCATCGGCCTCCTGTTGCACGACGGTGAGCAACAATCCGCGCAGATCCGGATACCTCCGCTCGATCGCTCGCGCGACGGCACGCACATCGGGCTTGGACCGCGCATGGAGGACGATGACGACGACCGATCCGACGGCTCCGAGCACGACCAGGACCGGGAGCGTCCGCGCCGAACCGACGGCCGCGAACTTCTGGAGCCACAGGGCCGCGCCGGCGACCAGCGCGGCGACGAGCCACCACGCGGCGAGCGCGAGCCACAAGCGGACCCTCGCGTGGCGGCGCACGACCGGTCGGATCCGGGCTCTGAGCAAGCTGTCGGTCATGCGGGGGTTCCTTCCGTGGGCATTGTGCGCCGGGCCGTCCAACCGGCCAGCGCCGATTCGGCGGCCAGCACCGCGAGCGCCGCGATGAGCAGCGAGCGCCAGATCTTCTGCCGGCTCTCCGCCTCCAAGCTTTGGAGGACGAGCTTCTTCTCCGACGACCGGACCGCGTCCGGTTGCGCCGCGTGGGTGACCGGAACGCCGAGACGCGCGAGGTCGTCCTCGGAGAGCGGCGCGGTGCGTGTCTCGGCCGGATCGAGGTTCACCGCGAAGCGCCGCGGAGCGGATCCCGTCGCGGACGCCACCGAGTAGATCCCCGGGCCGGCGGTCGTCGTGAAATCCGTCGCACCCGACGGCAATGTGACCGAGGTGCCATCCGGCATGCGCAGCGTCAGCGCGCCGGACATCGCGGCCAGCGGCACGCGGTCGCCGACCGTCGCCTGCGTGGCCGGCGCGGCGCCGTCACCACCGAGCTCGATCAAGGAATAGAGCAGCGGCACGAACTTCGATGACAGCGCGAGCTGGCTGTCCTCCGGTTGCCAACCCGAGGTGAGCACCATCACGCGGCCCTTGCCTGCCGGCACCTCCAGCACCGCCGGAGAGCCGGAATCGAACTTCGCGAGGATGCGCGCGCCGGGGACCGCCGCCGCATCGAGCTGCCGATGCCGCCAGAAATGGATCTTGGTGAAATCGCTGAAGCGCGGGTCGGCGAACGGCGCGAAGAGCGGATGCCGGAAATCAATCTCCGCGAGCATCGCGTATTTCTCCGGCTTCGTCTCGCCCATCGCGAGGGAAGGCAGACCGAGCAACCGCGCCAGCGTCGTCGCCGATGCGCTGCTCTTCGGTGCGAACAGGGCCGTCTTTCCGACGAGGATCCGTTTCCGCACCGCGTCGGCACCGGCGTCTGTCAGCGGGTCGGTGATGACGAAGAGGTCCGCCGAGTCGACATCGTTCGCCGGTAGCGTCGAAGAGGATATCCGTGCGGTGACCTGGATCGCCTGCCGACGGGTCGCGGGAAGGGCGCGGCGCAGGAAGAAGAGCGGCTGGTGCGTGTCCGTCGCGTCGTCGTCGCCGAGATAAAGGATGCTCGTCCGCGCGGCCTCGGTCGGGACGACGAAGACGGAATCATCGAACGGGTCGTCGTCGCCCCGGAGCATGATCTTGGAGAGGCCCGGTGCGTGGGTCGGCGCGGGCACGGAGACGATGCGGCTTTGCCCGGGCGGGACATAGACTTCGACCGTGGCGCCGATGATCTCCGGCGCGTCCGGACGCGTCCATCCGACCTGGAACTGCTCGCGCTTCGAACCGGGCGCGTTGACGACGCGGACGCGCGTGACCGGGCCGGCGTCGCGGTCGGCGTCATCGGATCCTGTGACGAGCTGGAGTCCGGCGTTGCTCGTCTTCGAGGCCTTCACCGGGTCGACGCGCAGTTGGATCCCTTTCGGCCATTCATAGGCCTGGAGCGCCTCGAGTCGGCTGCCTTCCTGGAGATCGCTGATGAGCAGGATCTCGCGGGGGCCCGGTTGTCCGGCGTCGTCGGGGCCGGCGAGATCTTCGGCGGCGCGCACGAGGGCGTGTCCGAGCTGCGTCGAAGACCATCCGGGCGAGGTGGCGGCGAGCCGGCCGACGGCCTGGGCGACGCGGTCGCCGGCGGGCGTCGTCTTCCACTCGTCGAACGAGAAGAGCGGCGTGACCCCGCGGTCGAAAGCCAGCAGCTCCACCTGGTCCGCCGGGCCGGCTTGGCGGAGCGCCGCCTCGGCCTGCCCACGTGCCGCGGCCCACAAGCCTTCGCGCCGCATGCTGGCGCTGGTGTCGACCAGCACGACGATGCGCCGGGCCACGCCCCGGTGGTCGTCGGGCGGCACGGATTGCTTGAGGAACGGTCGCGCGAAACCGACGGCCAGCAGCGCCAGCGCGAGACAACGCAGCAAGAGCAGCAACAGGTGCTCGAGCCGGCTCTTGCGCGTCAGCCGCGGCGGCGACGGCTGCAGGAACATCAGCGAGCTGAAGAGCGTCTGCTCGCGCGTCGTGCGACGGACGAGGTGGAACACGACCGGCAGAGCGACTGCCAATCCACCGAGCAGGAAGAAGGGCGCGAGGAAGCTCATGCAGGGAGGTTTCCCGGGGATCCGGCCACCGCCCGGGCGTTGGTCCCGCGATGCATGCGCTGCTGCAAGAAATCGAAGAGCGCGAGCTCCAGCGGTTGGTCCGTCGCGAGCCGATGGTAGGCGATGCCGAGCTTGTCGCAGATGCGGTGGAGCTCCGCGCAGTGCGCCTCGAGCTTCTCCACGTAGCTCTTCCGCGCGGCGGCCGGATCGACGTAGAGGGTGCGTCCGGTCTCGGCATCGCGGAAGATCGAGGCCTGGTCGAAGACGAGGCCGAGTTCGGCCGGGTCGAGCACCTGGAAGACGACGACCTCGTGCCGGCAGGCCGCGAGGTCGGTCAGGCTGCGTTCCAGTCCTTCGAGCGGCGCGAAGAAGTCGGAGACGAGCGCGACCAGCCCGCGTTTGCGGACCAGCTCGGTGATCCGCCGGAGCGGCGCCGCGAGGTCCGTGGCCGCGCCGCCGACGGGTTTCTCCAGCGCGAGCATGATCTGGCGCAGATGGCTCGAACGATGGCGCGCCGGCAGATAGTCGCGGATGCGCTCGTCGAAGGTGAGCAAGCCCACGGCGTCGCCCTGGAGATGGAGGAAGTAGGCGAGGGTGGCGGCGAGGGTGGCGGCGTAGCGGGCCTTGGTGTGGCCGATCGAGCCGAAATCCATCGAGCGGCTCTGGTCCGCGACGAGATGGCAGCGGAGGTTCGTCTCGTCCTCGAACTTCTTGATGAAATAGCGGTCGCTCCGGGCGAAGACGCGCCAATCGAGATGCCGTGGATCATCGCCCGGCGTGTACTGCCGGTACTCGGTGAACTCGACGGAGAAGCCGTGATACGGGCTGCGGTGAAGACCGCTCCAGAAGCCTTCGACCACCGCGCGCGCCCGCAACTCGAGGTTGCGGATACCCATCAGCGCCTGCGTGCTGATGAGCGAGGCGGAAGGCAGGGAGGAATTGGAGGCGGTGGCGGTCATGGGCTGTGGCGCAGATTTTCAATCTGCTGTATCGCAGGTTTGCAACCTGCGGAGCGTTGAAGCGAAGGACACGTCCGTGGTTTCCCGGCGGCTCTGCCGACTGCAAGTCGGCGGTACAGCAGAGTGCAACTCTGCGCTACGGCGGCGGCGCGCCCGCAACTCGAGGTTGCGGATGCCCATCAGCGCCTGCGTGCTGATGAGCGAGGCGGAAGGCAGGGAGGAATTGGAGGCGGTGGCGGTCATGGGCTGTGGCGCAGATTTTCAATCTGCTGTATCGCAGGTTTGCAACCTGCG
>CAIWVP010000094.1 GCA_903916195.1 uncultured Verrucomicrobiota bacterium
CCTGGCGGCTGGCGCTCGCCCGTCGCGCATTGCGCCCGGTGGTTCAGTTCGTTGAGTGGGTTCCACGGGCCGAGATGTCCGCCGCCCAGCCCGTCGCGACGCCCCCGCTCCGCGTGCAGGTCCGTGATGTCGTCATCGAGGTGGTAGCTGGGTTCCACGCCGACACGCTAACGGAAGTTCTACGGGTGGTCCGGGCATGCTGAGCATCGGCCCGACGGTCCGCGTTTTCGTCGCCGTTGCCCCGTTCAACATGCATCGCTCGTTCGACGGCCTCGCGGGCGAGGTGCGGCGCCTGTTACTCAACCCTCTCGATGGTCATCTCTATGTGTTCCTGAACACGCGGAGAACATTGATGAAGGCGCTTTTTTTCGATCGCTCTGGATACTGCATATTCAGCAAACGTCTCGCTCAAGGCTCGTTCCAGCTCCCAACGGTAGCCGCTGGAGTGTCGCGCGTGGAGGTCGACGGCGCGGTGCTCGCGATGATGCTCGAGGGCATCGACCTACGCGCGCCACGACGGCTCCGGTATGAGAGAAAACCTACGTCGAAATAGCTGAGCTTGCAGGATCATAATCTTCGGCGTTCTTGCAGGATCCTCGCAGGTCTGGTTTGGTGTCTTTGTGCCCGAACCCACCGACCTTGAGTCCGCGCTCCTCGCGCTGAGAGCCTCTGAAGCGGCACGCCAAGCTTCCGAAGCGGCACGCCGAGCTTCCGACGCCACTTTTCGCGCACAAGTAGCCGAGCTAACGGCCGCGGTCGTCCGGCTCAGCGAGCAGATCGCGACGCTGCTCGCACGTGCTTCGAAGAAGGCGGTCAAGGCCGCAAAGGCCCCGCCAGCCGATGACAAGACCGCTGCGGTCACGCCTGTCTTGGATGTCCCCGAGCCGGAGATCGCAAACCGACCGAAGCCGCCCGAACTCCCAGCGGAGACGGAGAAGATCAAGCAGGCGGTCCGACCGGGCGGGCGCCGGCCCGTCCCCGAGCACCTCGTCGTCAACCCGGAGAGTCACCGCCCCGCCGCGTGCCAGCACTGTGGCGGCGAGGACCTCCGCATCGTCGGCGAGGAGATCACCCGCCAGCTCGACACCATCCGCGAGCACCTGCGGTGCCGCGAGATCACCCGCAAGCGCTGCCTGTGCAACCAGTGTCACAAGACCACGCTCGCCGAGATGCCGGCGATGCCGTGGAACAAGTCCAAGTTCACTGCGAACATGCTCGCGCACGTCGCCTACCAGAAGATGGGCCTGCACATCCCGCTCGACCGGATGCGACGCGATTTTGAGCTGCGCGGCGTCAACCTCGCGATCTCCACGCTTGTGACCGTCATGGCCAAGACGGGCGACCTGCTCGCCGCCATCGACAAGGTCCACTGGGACCAGCTGGTCGCCGGTGACTGGATGAACGCGGACGGCAGCGGCATCGACGTCGTCGTGAAGAACGACGGCGTGGTGCGCGGCATCATCGACGTGTTCACCCGTGACGACCTCGCCGTGTACACCTTCTCCGTCTCGAAGAACGGCAAGGACTTTGCCTCCCGCCTCGCCAAGTTCACCGGCACGCTCGTCGCCGACGCCGAGAGCCGGATGAACGAGACCTACCTGAGCGGCGCGGTCATCGAGGCCGGTTGCAACTCCCATGGGATCCGGAAGTTTGAGGGTGCAGAGAGCGAATACCCGATCCTCGCCGAGGAAGGCCGGCAGTTCGTGGCTGCGATGTTCTATTGGGAGGACAAGGGGCGGAAGCAAGAGCTTGTCGGCGACGCCCTGCTCGAGTGGAGGCAGGAGCGCATCGCGCCGATCGCCCATGACTTTCGACGCTGGATTGATGCGGTCCGCGAAGTGCTGTTGCCCGGAACCCCGCTGCGAAAGGCCGTCAACTACTACCACAACCACTGGGACGCGCTGATGCGCTTCCTCCGGGACCCCAAAATCCCGATGCATAACAACGCTGCCGAGCGGCTTTTCCGGGCGTTGGATACTGGAAGACACAATTGGTTGTTTGCGGGGAGCGAAGATTCCGCCCACAACCTCGCGGTGCTGATGGGGCTGGTCGCGACGTGCCGGCTTCAGGGTATTGACCCGCAGAACTATCTGGCTTGGGCGATCGAACGGCGCGGGACGTGGCGGGACCGGTACGGGCTCCATCCCCGGGAACTCACGCCCGCAGCCTATAAACGGGCGCTGGCGGCGGCGAAAGCATGGAGGGGTGGACACGAGGTAGGCCTATCGGCCTCAGGAAGTGCGCGTGTCAGGGGTTGGCTGATGGGTCACCGGCATGATGGGTAGTAGTAGCATAGGCACGACTGTCATGAAAAGCCCAACGATGACTACCGAGCGTCGCTCAGTAGCCGCCGCGGATGCGGGCGACGAGGTCTGCCGTATCATTCCAGACACCTTACCATCCGATGTCGGGCGGATCCCAGCAAGAGCCGGAGTCGTCGTCAGGATCGCATTCACCGCTGTTGTCGTCTTCCTCATCATCGCACGCACCGGTGTCCGGCGGTACGTCC
>CAIWVP010000095.1 GCA_903916195.1 uncultured Verrucomicrobiota bacterium
CCGCTCCACCGCCAGCAGGGCGTGCCCCCACCCGGACGGATTGACAGCCACGGTAGAGTCGCCAAAGACAACGCAACACACGGGTCAACCACCCCTGCCTGCTCCGCCTCCTCCGGTGTCATTTATCCATGAGTCAACGGGGTCGCCTTCGGCGCGCGCCGTCCGTGCTTTCCGTCGCGCCCGCAAGGCCCCGACAACCGACCGCAATCCAACGACAACGCGCCGGCTTGCGGTCCGTCCGACCCGTCCCCTACGTTGTCGCCGCTTGAGCCTGACGGATCCCATGCCGGATCGTACGCCGACGGCACCCGTCCCCACGGCGCTGTCGCCGCTGAGCCGCGTCCGTGCCGGATGCGTGGTCATCATCAAGCGGCTGACCTCGGACCCGGAAGTGGACCAGCGGTTGCGCGAGATGGGGTTCGGCGAAGAACAACGCGTGAAGGTCATCACCCTGCAGAACAACGTGCTCTGCCAGGTCTGCAACGCCCGTCTCGGGCTCAGCGCCAAGCTGGCCGAGAAGATCATGGTCCAACCCGTCGCCTCGTTCCGGTTGGCCGCGTGACGCCGGGGGCGTGCAGTGCCTTCACCATCCCCCCTCATCATCCACACTGCCCTTCGCTGATGGACACCCTCCCTCTCTCCTCGCTCGTGCCCGGTGCCAAGGCCGTGGTCGCGGACATCCGCGTGCCGGTGGAGCACCGCGGTCGGCTGCTGGAGATGGGCCTGCTGGTCGGCACGACGGTCGAGCTGGTGCGCCTCGCGCCGCTCGGTGATCCGATCGAGATCCGGATCCGCGGCTACAACCTGTCGCTGCGGAAGCATGAAGCGGAACAGGTGATGGTCCGTCAGGGCCGCTGACGCATGTCCGCACCCTCGCCCTCTGTTCCCCGCGGCACGCGGTTCACGGTCGTCCTCACCGGCAACCCGAACTGCGGGAAGACGACGCTCTTCAACGCGCTCACCGGCCTGCGCGGGCGGGTCGGCAACTACGCCGGCGTCACGGTCGAGCGCAAGGAGGGGACGATGCTCGGGGCCGACGCCGCGCATCCGGTCGACGTGCTCGACCTTCCGGGCACCTATTCGCTGAGCCCGCAATCGCTCGACGAGCAGATCGCGCGCGACGTGCTGTTCCAGCGGCTCGCCGACGTCCCTCCGCCCGGCCTCGTGGTCGTGGTGGTGGACGCCTCGAACCTCCAGCGGAACCTGTACTACGCCACCCAGGTCATCGAGCTCGGTCATCCGACCTTCCTCGCGCTGAACATGGTCGATGTGGCCCGCGAGAACGGCCATGAGATCGATGTCGACGGCTTGTCCGCCGCGCTCGGCGTGCCGGTGGTCCCGCTCATCGCCCGCGACGGCGAAGGGGTGGAGGCGCTGAAGGCGGCGATCAACCGCATGGCGAGTGAGCCAGCGGGCCGGAAAGCCACAAAGCCAGAACTTGCGCACGCCGTTGCCGGCCCGTCGGATCACTCTCCCACTGGCTCACCGGCTCACCGGCCGAGCGATTCTCAGCGGGCCGAGCCCCGCTCGTTCCAGGAGCTTCCGGAAGCCTTCGGTCGCGAGGCGTCGGCCATCCGCGGGCAGCTGGCCGGGATGTTCCCGCACCGCGACCGGTTGGCCTCCGCGGAGGCGCTGCTGATCCTGAGCGACGACAAGGTGTTGGCCGCCCATCCGGAGCAGTATCCGCCGGCGCTCCGGCAAGCCGTCGCGGCAGCGCGGACGCGGCTTGAAGCGTCCGGGGTGGATTGGCGCAGCGCGGCGATCGAGGCCCGCTACGCGAGGGTCTCGGCCATCTCCCAGCACGTCACCGTGGAGAGCTTCGTCGAGGGCGAGAACTTCTCCGACCGGGTCGACCGCGTGCTCACGCACCGCGCGTGGGGCCTGCTGGTGTTCGTGGGCATCATGCTCTCGATGTTCGTGTCGATCTTCGTCTTCGCGCAGCTGCCGATGGACGCGCTCGATGCCGGCGTCGGCTGGCTCGCCGACCGGGTCGGTTCGGCGCTCGGGGCCGGCGACCTGCAGGACCTTTTGGTCAACGGTGTCATCAAGGGCGTCGGCGCGGTGGTGGTCTTCCTTCCGCAGATCTGCCTGCTGTTCCTCTTCATCTCGCTGCTCGAGGACACCGGTTACATGGCGCGGGCGGCGTTCCTGATGGACCGCCTGATGTCGCGCGTCGGACTGCACGGCAAGAGCTTCATCCCGATGCTCTCGTCGTTCGCCTGCGCCATCCCGGGCATCATGGCCACGCGCACCATCGAATCGCCGAAGGACCGTCTCGTCACCATCCTCATCGCGCCGCTCATGAGCTGCTCGGCCCGGTTGCCGGTGTACACGGTGCTGATCGCGGCGTGCGTCGGCGGCGGGGCGTTGCGGCGCGGAATGGTCCTGACCGCGATGTACCTGCTCGGGATCGTCGGCGCGCTCGGGATGGCCTGGATCTTCAAGCGGACGCTCCTGAAGGGCGAGCCGCCGCCGCTGATCCTGGAGCTGCCTCCCTACAAGCGCCCGGTCGTGAAGACCGTGCTGCGGCACATGTGGGACCGTTCGAAGCTGTTCCTCCGCCGCGCCGGCACGGTCATCCTCGGGATCAACGTCCTGCTCTGGTTCCTCGTGACTTATCCGAAGGTGCCGCCGGGCGCCGGAGGGGCGCCGCAGCCAACCATCGGGTCGGCGAGCCAGAAAGCAGGAGAAGACGCCGCCAAGGCGGTGGCGTCCGGCCTGCCTGATGGATCACCGCTCCGACCGGACGAGACGCCCGGCCAGGTCGACGCGCTGAAGAACGAACGGTCCGGCGATCAGCTCCGGCATTCGTTCGCCGGGCGGCTCGGGCACATGATCGAGCCGGCCATCCGGCCGCTCGGTTTCGATTGGAAGATCGGCATCGGCATCGTGGCGTCGTTCGCGGCCCGCGAGGTCTTCGTCAGCACCATGTCGGTCGTCTACAACGTCGGCGAAGTGGATGCGGGCGACCGCGTGGCGACCGCCGGTCTGGCCGAGACGTTGAGAGGCGAAAAACGCGAGGACGGCACACGCGTCTACACCGCGCTGACCGGCATCACGCTGATGGTCTTCTACGTCTTCGCCATGCAGTGCGTGAGCACCATCGCCATCGTCGGGCGCGAGACCAACTCCTGGAAGTGGCCGCTCTTCCAATTCGCCTACATGACCGCGCTGGCCTGGGGCCTCGCCTTCGTCACCTATCAAGGTGGAAAGGTCCTGGGGTTCTGACCCCGTGGATCTTCCAGAGCCAGTTTGGAGAGGCTGGGTAGCCGAGTAGGACAGGCTTCCAGCCTGTCTGTCCGCGGGCTTCCAGCCCGCAGGATCTCGGCCACGGCGTCGGGCTAGAAGCCCCGCCAGAGACAGGCCGGAGGCGCTGTCCTGCTTTCGGACAGGGTCTCAGCCGCAACCATGCAGTCGGATCCGTGTAGGACAGGCTTCCAGCCTGTTCTCGGCGGCAACTTGTCGCCGAATTTTGGCATCGGCATCGCGTGCACCAAAGGGTGCATCCCCGGCGCGCCTCGAGCGACGGGTGAGTCGCCCGCCACAGCGGGCCGGTGGCCCGTTCCACCCCACCCTTCACTGAATGGTTCTGGCTCAGGCACGGCCTGCGCCTCGCGCTTCCCACCGCTTCCGCCGCTGTCGCAAAATCAGGACCATTTCTTCGTCCCGATCGGCGCGGAAACGGCTATGTTCACGGCCTTCGGCCGTGGTTGGCCCGCCCCATGTCGGAGGTGGACCGCCTCGGGTCCCGAAGATAGTGCGGTCACCCAGCAATTTCACCGATGTCCTGTGAAACGATGAACAGTCAGGCCCCCGGACGTGGGGCCCC
>CAIWVP010000096.1 GCA_903916195.1 uncultured Verrucomicrobiota bacterium
AGCTTCGACCGGGCAACGTCGGGGCGGTCCTTGGCGGTGCCCTCCCAGCGGCCGGGCGCGCCGCCGAAGGTCCCGGTCTCGAATCGCTTCATCTCGGCGAGCACGCCCTCGTGGGCGACGACGGTGGCTCCGGCGTCGGCCCACACCTGGTTGCCGTAGGCGTGGTCGCCGTGGTGATGCGTGTCGAAGACGAAGCGGACCGGCTTGTCGGTGAGCGCGCGGAGCTTGGGAAGGACGTCCTGTGCGCCCGAAGGGAAGTTCGCGTCCACCACCAGCACCTGGTCGCGGAAGAGGATCCAGCCGTTGTTGCAATGGCCGCGGCGGGCGATGTCGCCCTCATGGAACCATACGCCGGGCGCCACCTCCTGGGGTTTGCCGACCTCGGCGTGGACGGCGGCCGCAAGCATCGCGGCGGCCAAGGCGACGACGGGCAGGATGCGTGGGGATCTCATGGGCCAAAGGTGTCGTGATGCTCCGGATCTGGGAAGCCTCGGTTGCGTCCGCCGGACTCCGCTAGCCGGCGACCGGCCGCGGACGGAACAGATAGTGGCTCACGAGCCATTCGTTTCCGCCGCGGAAGTTCCATAGCTCGGCGCAGGCGAGGTAGAACACGCGCCAGTAGACCCACCACTTCGTCTCGTTCCCTGCGCCGTAGGTATCCCGGAAGAGGGCCCGGATCTCCGGTTCGTGGGCGTCCATGTTCTGGAGCCAGTGCTCCGCGGTCTGGCCGTAATGGCGGCCACAGACGTTCCAGTGGCCGACCAGTTCCACGTCGCCCTGGAAGTAGAGCAAAAGGTCGTCGCTCGGCATGATCCCGCCGGTGAAGAAGTATCGGCTCATCCAATCGGTCTCGTCCCGCGCGACGAAGTGGTAGGCGAAGTCCTTGTGGGTGAAGATGTGGACGAAGAGGAACCCGTCGGGCTTGAGCCAGCGCCCGATGTTGGCGAGCAGCCGCTCGTAGTTCTTCATGTGCTCGAACATCTCCACCGAGACCACGCGGTCGAAGCGGCCGACGCATCGCTCCGTGTCCCCCGAGGCCACGTGGCCGACGGTAGGATCGTTGCCTGTGGGATCCGCCTCCTCACGTCGTGGGCCACCGGCCGGCGGCTCGAAGCGGTTCATGTCGCACGTGATGATGGTCACGTTGGTCAGCCCACGTCGCGCGCACTCGGCGTCGATGTGCAGCTTCTGCGTCGCCGAGTTGGACACGCCGGTGATCCGGGCGCGCGGATACTTCTCGGCCATCCAAAGCGTCAGGGAGCCCCAGCCGCATCCGAGCTCGAGGATCTCCTGTCCGTCGGCGATCCGCGCCCGTTCGCAGGTGAGCGCGAGCATGACCTCCTCGGCCTCGGCCAGAGATTCGCGACCGGTCGGATAATAGCACGACGAGTACTTGAGCCGTGGTCCGAGGCAGAGCTGGTAGAAGCGCGTGGGCACCTCGTAGTGCTGCTCGTTGGCCGCGGCGGTCTCGATGGCGATGGGCGAGCGGCGCAGTTCTTCGACGAGCGCGAGAAGATGGGCGCGGTTCGGTTCGAGGCCGCCCTTGTCCTCCTCCTGCAACCGCTGCTGGAGCAGCCGCCGGATGCCGAAGCGGAGCAGGAGATCGGGGAAGACGTCGCGGGTGAGGAGGGAGTCGAGCATTTCGGGAAAGTTCGTTGGACCAACGATGGACACAGATCCGGCCGATGCAGCGGAAACGGCTCTATCTGTGTCTATCTGTGACTGTCTGTGGTTGAGCGATCCACTTCTTGGACCACGGCACGAAGGCGCTCGTGGTGCGTTGGTACTCGCGGTAGGCGTCGCCCTTTGACTTCACGGACAGCTCCTCGGTCATCGGGATGCCGGTCACGTTCACGAGGAAGTGCCACATCAACGCGGGCGCGAGCAGGCCGAGCCAGCCCCACGGTGCGGCGAGCGCGGCCACCGCGTAACCGACCCAGATGAGCCATTCGAAGAAATAGTTCGGGTGGCGCGAGAAGTTCCATAGGCCGGCTTGGCAGACCTTGCCCTGGTTCGCCGGGTCGGC
Organism: uncultured Verrucomicrobiota bacterium; assembly: GCA_903916195.1. Taxonomy (GTDB): domain Bacteria; phylum Verrucomicrobiota; class Verrucomicrobiia; order Limisphaerales; family UBA9464; genus CAIVQB01. The sequence goes on from CAIWVP010000096.1 coordinate 2,027, forward strand.
GCGGAACTTCGCGAGTTGGCGATCGGCGATGGATTCACCCACCAGGCCGACGAGCCAGATGGCTGCACCGAGCCACGCCAGCGGACCGAGCGTGAACCGCTGCGCGGGCGTGGTGTCGAGGACGACCAACAGCCACGGCAGCGAGAGCACGACCTGTAGCGCGCCTTGGAGCAGGAAGAAACCGAACATCTTCTGGTCGGTCCCCGCGCCCCATTCTTGCCGCAGCTTGGCGTAGCGCACGTCCTCGACCGGATGATGCGACTTCACGCGCACGAACAGATGTCCGCCGAGACGCAGGCTCCACGCGGTCACCAGTCCGGCGATGGTGAGCGCGGCGGGCCAGTTCCACTCGGGATGGCCGTCGAGCTTGGCGTCGTAGGTGCGCCACGACGCCAGCGCGACGTAGATCCACACGATGGGCGTGAACCCGGCGGACCACACGATGTCCACGATGCCGAAGTTCCGCAGCCGCCGGGCGAGCGCGAAGGTCGCGGTCATCTCCGCGACGACGAAGACGAGGGCGGCGGTGGGGAGGAGCAGGAAGAGGGGCATGGCTCAGCGGCTCCTACGACCACGCTTGGAACGTCGCGTGAGCGAACGCGCCAGCGTCTTGGAGTGCGGCAGTCCTCTGCCGCTTTGGTTGGACCGAACGAACGCAGGTGACACGGCCACGGTGCCCATGTTGTCCACGGAGCCAAGCGCCAGAGGACTGGCGCAGTCCAAAACCTCGCGGAGCCCTGCCGTTGGTTGGCAAGCTCACGCGTTCCTCCTGGCGAGCAGTTGGTCGAGCGTCGCCGTGGTCGGCAGGCGGGACAGCTGGATGAGCATGTAGGCCGCCATCGAGATGTTCCCGAGCAGCAGGATCCCGACGAGCCAGGCGACCCGCGGGAGCCACGAGCGCTCCTTCCAGGCGAGCCAGAGCCAGAACGTGAGGAACGCGAAGTAGGCGTCGAACAGCGTCGCGACGAACCACGGATGGGCGGCGACCTCGCGCGGGATGCTCCATAGGGCCACCACCGAGCTCGCCCACGACGTGACGCAGAGCATCGCGACGAGCACGGAAGCGAAGGCGATGCGGAGGAGGACGATCATCATCGCGCGGTCACATCAACGTCCGGTTGTTCGGCGCGGTCCACGTCGCCTGCACGACGCTGATGTTGCGCCAGGCGAAGGCGGCCTCGCAGTAGGTCAGATAGTAGTTCCAGGTGCGGATGAACCGTTCGTCGAACCCGAGCCGCCGGACCTCGTCGAGCTGCGCGTTGAAGCGCACGCGCCATTCCCGGAGCGTCCGCGCGTAGTCGAGCCCGAGGTCGTGAAGGCCGTGCAACGAGAGCCGGCCGGTGCCCTGGACCGCTTGGCCGACGCGGTTCATCGAGAGCAGCAGCGACCCGGGGAAGATGTGCTTCTGGATCCAGTCCACGCCGCGGCGGACCTCGGCGTAGCGGGAATCCGGGCAGGTGATGAACTGCGCGGCGAAGACGCCGTCCGGGGCGAGCAGCGACTGCACCTTGCCGAAATAGGTCTCCAGGTAGCGGTCGCCCACCGCCTCGAGCATCTCGATGCTGCAGATCTTGTCGAACCGGCCCCCGAGCACCCGGTAGTCCTGCAGCCGCACCTCGGCGCGGTCGGCGATGCCGGCGCGCGCGAAGCGTTCCGCCGCGAACTTCCGCTGCGCTTCGCTGATGGTCACCGCGGTGACGCGGCAACCGTGCTGCTTCACCGCGTGCTCGGCGAACCCGCCCCACCCGGAGCCGATCTCCAGCACGTGGTCGGACGGCTTCAACCGCAGCTCGCGGCAGAGGCGCTCATATTTCGCGGTCTGGGCGGCCGCGAGGTCCTGGTCGGGATGCTCGAAGAGCGCCGCGCTGTAGGTCATCGTCGGATCGAGCCAGAGGGAATAGAAGGAGTTCCCGAGGTCGTAGTGCGCGTGGATGTTCGCCTTCGAACCGGCGAGCGAGTTGCGGTTCATCGCGTGCCGGAACCGGTCGGCGAGGAAGAGCAGGTGGACGCGCCAGTCCTTGCGCCCGGAGCCGGACATCGAGGGCGAGCTCTCCACGTTCGCGCAGAACCAGGCGATGACCGCGTAGAGGTCCGGCGAATCCCAGTCGCCCTCCTGGTACGTCTCGCCGAACCCGACGTCGGCGTGGAGCACGCAGTGCCGGAAGAAGCGCGGCGACCGGACGTGCATCTCCGCGTGCGGGCCGTCGGACCCTTCGCCGAAGACCTGCCGCGTGCCGTCGGGCAGGCGCATGGTGAGGCGGCCGTTGCGCATCGGGGCGAGCGTGCGGAAGACGAGCGCCTGGCAGATGCGGTCGGATAACGGCCGGCGCGCCGCCGCGCCGGCGACGGCATCGGTCGAGGCGGCACGAAGGAAGGCCACGGGATCGGGTTCGGTCGGGTTCACGGTCGTGGGAAAGGTTCCAAGAAGCGTCAGGATTGAGCTTTCGTCCGGGGCCGCAGGTCAAGACAGACGAGCTCGCCCTTGGCGTTGCGTATGTAGAGGCGGCCGGCGGCGAGGGCGGGCGAGGTCCAGCACTTGCCGCCGATGGCCTGGGTGCGGGCGAGCAGCTCGAACTTCGCCGGCGAGGCGCGCACGATGCTGAGCTCGCCCTTCTCGCCGAGCACCACCAGACGGTCGCCTGCGGCGATGACGGAGCCTTGGCCGAAGCCTTTTTCACCCCACTTCACCTCGCCGGTGCGGAGATCCACGCATCGCAGCTCCTGGTTGGCGGCCTTGTAGCCGCCGGTCTCGTGGCCGTAGAGATGCCCGTCGATCAGCACCGCGGTGCCGGTGAAGGTGGACAAGTTCTTGTTCTTCCAGACCCGTTCAGCGGACTTCGCGGTGACGCGGAGCAGTTCCCCGCCGTCGTCGCCGGAGCTGATGAACACCAGGTCGCCGCTCACGACCGGGTCCGAGCAGTGGGTGCGGTAGCCTTGGCCGAACTTCGAGGACCAGAGCGTCGCGCCGGTCGAAGGATCCACCGCGACCAGCGCCTCCGACATGATGAACAAAGCCGCCGTGCGGTCGCCCAGGCGGGTGGGCACCGGAGCGGCGAAGCTCATGTCCTTCTTCGTGCCGGACTGCCAGAGCAGCTTGCCGGAAGTCGGATCGAGCGCGACGCCGTGCGGTCCGTAGTTCAACAGCAGCGTCTTGGGGTCCGCCAGGACCGGTGCCGCCGACACGCCCCAGTCGGCGATCTTCGCGCCGACCTTGTCCTTGAGGTCGGTGTTCCAGAGCACCTTCCCGGTGGCGACATCGAAACAATGGGCATTGCCGGTCTTGCTGACGGTGTGGACGCGGGTGCCGTCCACCAACGGTGTCGAGTTCGGGCCGCCTTCGTACATCTTGTCGCCGATGGTCTGCGGGTAGGAGCGGGTCCACCGGGTGTCGCCGGTCGCGGCATCGAGGCAGTGGACGGTGTCCTTGCCATCGGCCCAACCCATCGTGAACAGCCGTCCGTCGGCGACGACCACCGAGGAGAAACCCGTGCCCACGGCGGCTTTCCAGATACGGGTCGGTCCGTCTGCCGGCCAATCGTGGCTCCACCCGGTCTCCGGTGTGACGCCGTCGCGGTTCACGCCCCGCCACGAAGGCCAATCGGCCGCCAGGGCCGACCCGACCGCGAACAACAATGCGGAGACGAGGACGGACGGGTATCGGTTCATGGTGGCGTGGGACCGGTCGGGGCGGATGGCGCCGCATGGAGAGGGTCGATCGCGCGCACCAAGGTCGCATGCGGCCGGAAGACATCGCGTTGGAGCCCGGTGTCGGCCGCCTTGCGATACCAAGGGAGGCGCTTCCACCAGAGCTTCAGCGCGTGCCAGTGGATGAGCGTGATCACCCGCAACGTGACGAGCGGATACTTCGCGGTGAGCCGGAGCAGTTGGCCGTCGGTCAGCGGCAGCCGCGTGCCCGTGAGCAGGCTGACCAAGATGGTCTTGCCGTCGGCGGTGACGTCGTTGACCCCGATCTCCAGCCGTTCGTCCGGAGTGCGGAGGCGGAAGTCGAAGCAGAGGTCGAGCGGGCTGAAGGGCGAGACGTAGAAATGCTTGGGGATGGTGATGCGGAAGCGGCCAAGGAGCGCGGACGGCTCGTCCGCGCGGCTTGGGTCATGGATGTCTATCCTGGTCCGCGCGGGCGGGCCGCCCGCGCTCCTGTCGGGTGGCACGAGATACGGCTTCAGTTCGCCGAAGGTGTTCTGCACCTCGGTCACCGCGCACAACGGCGAGCCGTCGGCGGCGTGGCAGAAGTAGAAGCTCACCGGGTTGAAGATATGCCCGAGCACTCGGGGGAGGGTGACCAACGTGATCCGGACATCGACGGGAAGATTGACGCCCTGGGTCGCCAACCAGGCGCGGATCTCGGACTTCAGGTCGCCTGTCCTGGATGCCGGCACGGTCGGTCCGTCCTGCGTTCCCTGTCCTGCGTTCCCTTTCCGCAGATGGTCATCGTCGCGGAAGGTGTAGAGGTTCCAGCGGTTGCGGCTGAACGTGCGGAGCCGGGCGTGCAACGAGTCCAGCTCGTCCAGATCGAGGCACAGCATGAAGATGCCGTACCGGAAGCGATGCGGCTTCGGCGAGAGACGATGGTGCATCACCGAGCATTCGTAGAGGCACGAACGCGTCGGCGGCACCGGGAGTTGGAGACGGGGATCCAATATCGGTCGGTCGGCGGGCCCGGGACCCGCCTCCGCGGAGAGTCGCACACCTCAATGGATGCGCCAAATGGGTAAAACACCCCAGTCCGACCGGAAGCGGCGGACCGTCGCAACGGAGGTCCTCGGGCTTCTGTCCTGCCCCCGGGCGCGTCACCAGATGTCGGCGCGCAGGGCCGGTGGACGCCACATCGGCGCGCCTTCCTTGATGCCGAAGGCGTCGAAGAACTCCGCCATGTTCACGTGCGGTCCGATGGCGCGGAACTGCGACGGGCTGTGCGGGTCGGTGACGATGCGGCGTCGCAGCTCGGCCTCGCGCCAGTTCACGCGCCAGAGCTGCGCGAGGCTGAGGAAGAACCGTTGCTCCGGCGTGAAGCCGTCGATGCTCTTGCGCCTGGACGGGTCCTTCGCCAACGCGCGTTGGAGCGCCTCGTAGGCGACGCTCGTGCCGCCGAGGTCGGCGATGTTCTCGCCGAGCGTGAGGCGTCCGTTGACCTTGAGCCCGGGCAACGCCTCGTAGGCGCCGTACTGGTCCACGACCTTCTGCGCCCGGGCGTCGAACTCCTTTGCGTCGTCCGCGGTCCACCAATCCTTCAGGTTGCCGTCGGCGTCGAACTGGCGGCCCTGGTCGTCGTAGCCGTGGGTGATCTCGTGGCCGATCACCACGCCGATGGCCCCGTAGTTCACCGCGTCGTCGGCCTCCGCGTCGAAGAACGGCGGCTGCAGGATGCCGGCGGGGAAGACGATCTCGTTCTGCGTCGGGTTGAAGTAGGCGTTCACCGTCTGCGGCGTCATCGCCCATTCGCTCCTGTCGACCGGCTTGCCGACGCGCGCGAGCTCGCGCCGGGACTCGGCCTCGGAGGCGCGCCAGACGTTGCCGAGGAGGTCGTCGCGGCGGACCTTCACCTTCGAGTAGTCGCGGAAGCGGTCGGGATGGCCGATCTTCTGGGTGAAGCGGTCGAACTTCGTCAGCGCCTTGGTCCGCGTGGCCGGGCTCATCCAGGCGAGCTTGCCGAGGCGGTCTTTGAAGACGGCGCGCAGGTTGCCGATCAGCTCGGCCATCTTCGCCTTCGAGGCGGGCGGGAAGTGCTTCTCCACGTACAGCTGGCCGAGCGCCTCGCCGATGTTGCCGTCGACGATCTTCGCGGCGCGCTGCCAGCGGGGTTCCGGTCGGGGCTGGCCGCGGAGGGTCGTCCCGTAGAAGGCGAAGTGCTCGCGCTCGGCCTCGGCATGGAGGTACGGCGCCGAATCCTTCACGAGATGCGCGCGGAGATAGGTCTTCCAGTCGTCGAGCGGACGCGTCTTGAGCATCCCGGCGATCGTGGCGAAGAAATGGGTCTGGCCGACGACCACGTACGGCAGCTTGGGCGCGCCGATGGCGGAGAAGTAGGCATCCCACGGCACGCCCGGCGTGAGCGCGGCGAGCTCGGGGAGGGTGAGCTTGTTGTAGTTGGCGTTGGGGTCGCGGCGTTCGACCCGTGTCTTGCTGGCCTTGGCGAGCTCGGTCTCGAACGAGAGCACGGTGGCGGCCTGGCGCTCCGCGGCGGCATCGGTGTCGCCGGTCTGCTTGAGCAGCCGGACCAAGAAGGCGCGGTAGGCGTCGCGCTGTGGGGCGAAGCCTTCCGCGAGATAGTAATCGCGGTCGGGCAGGCCGAGGCCGCCCTGCGCGAGGTCGAAGGCGTAGCGGCTGCTGTCCTTCGCGTCGGCCGAGACGCCCGCGCCGAAGGCGACGCCCGGGCTGCGGAGATGCCCGTCGGCGATCACGCGGAACAATTGCCGGGTGTCGCGGATGGCGGCGATGCGCTTGAGATCCTTGGCGAGCGGTGTGAAGCGCAACTGCTCCAGCCGGTTCGTGTCCATCACGGAGGCGAAGAAGTCCCCGACCTGCCGGCGCGGCCCGCTCGCGGCGGTTGAGGGGCCGGCGTCATTGGCCGCGCTCCCGAGGATCTCGCGGAGGAGGAACCAGTTGCGGTCCTGCAGCTCGTCGAAGCCGCCCCAGCGGGATTTGTCCGCCGGGACCGGATTGGACTTCACCCAGTTGCCGGCGGCGAAGCGGAAGAAATCGACCGACGGATCCGCGGTGCGGTCCATGTTGTCCACGGAGAACCGCGGGACCTTCGGGGTGCCTTCGGCGGCGGTCAGGGCGGAGGTGGAGACGGCCAAGGCGAGAGACCACCCGGCGATGGATCGGCGAAGGTGCATTTGCGGGCGACTTTACCGACGCCGCACAAGATGGCGAGCGGGGACCTGCCGCCAGGGCGGTGCGGAAGGAGCCGGTGCGCGCCGGGCCGACGTGAAAGAATGTTGCATCCGACCTGATCCAATCCGCCGGATAACGGTGAGGATGCCTTGCCTCGACCATTCGTTGTTCCTTGCCGGTGCCGGCCGCCGGCCGCGCCAGGGCCGACTCTGGCGCATCCGATGATTTTGTGGGAGGGTACCCGATGCGGGTACATCCAGCGCATCTCTCTGCTTCCTGAACATGAAACCGCTGCTGCAAAACTTCTCGTTCCTCGTCCTGCTCCTCTTTGCTTGTCTGCGCATCGATGCCCGGCCCGCCGGTGGGTCGCCGGGACTTCCAGCGCCTTCCGCGTCGATCACCGCCGATTCTCCGGCCGCCGGGAGCGAGTTCCACGCCGGTGCGCCGATCATGATTCGCGCAACGGCGGTCGATCCTGCCGGCGCCATCCTGCGCGCCGAGTTCTTCGACGGCGACACGCGCATCGGTGTCTCCGAGATCGCCACCTTCGCGCCGGTCCCCGCCGGTCAACCGGTGCAGCACTACCAACTCTGGGAAGGCGCGCCGGTCGGTCCCCACAAGATCTCCGTGCGCGCGAAGGACGCAGCTGGCAACGGGGTCGCTTCACCGACGGTCCTCATCCAGGTCACCAAGCCCAAGCCGGCCTCCATCCGGATCCTCGCGCCGAAAGATCTCCAGGTCTTCGGGGTCGCCGAGGAGATCGCCATCACGGCCGAAGCCGTGGACCCCTCGGGCATCATCCTTTCGGCGGGCTTCTACGTTGATGGCGAACTCATCGGCACCGCGACGCACGACCTGTATCTGCCCTGCATCGATCCGCCTTGCCCGCGGCA
>CAIWVP010000097.1 GCA_903916195.1 uncultured Verrucomicrobiota bacterium
CTGGCCAACATCGAGAAAGGCCTGGAGCGCATGGACCGCTTCGTGCGCGGACTGAGGAAGTGATCCCCCCGAGGGCGTCCGTGCCGGACGGGCGGATGCCGTAGGCAAAAGGCAAAAGGCAGAGAAGGCGACCCGCCTGACCGCCCGGCAAGCCGTAGGCAAAAGGTAAAAGGCAGAGAAGGCGACCCGCCTGAGCGCGGGGAGCCTAGCCTGGCCTAGACCCGGAAAACGCCTGGGCCAGCGAGCCCCGTGGCGGCGCCTGCCCGCCCTCAGCGTCGGGCGGACCGGCGCAGGAGGGCAAAACCGAGCAACGAAGCGCCGACGATGGCGGCAAAGTGCTGCGGTTCAGGCACGGCGGTGGCGGTGGTGCCGGTGAACGAGAGGGTCCAGGAGTCGAGGGTCATGCTCCCGCCGAGTGAGCGGTCGGCGACGAGCAGATACCAGGTGCTGTTGGCGGCGGCGCTGTTGAAGACGTCGAGCAGCGCCGTGCGCGACGACCCGCTGGGACTCAGGCGTCCGTCCGGCTGCCAATCGCCGGTCAGGACCGTGGCCGGCGCGGTGGGCACGCCCAAGTGGACGTCCCCGTTGGCGGCCGAGTCCTTGAAGACCACGTTCCAGCCGCCATAGCCGGACCCGGCGGGATCGCTCCCGGTGACGCCGACCTGGTTGAGCAACACCGCTGTCTGCGTGCCGAGGTCGCGATTGAGCGACACGAACATGTCGCCGGCCCAGCCGGACGAGTCCTTGAGGTCCAGGCTGACCTGCACCTCGGTGAGTTGGACGATCTGCGAGGCGGAGACGAGCTGGCTGAAGAGGGTCGAACCGCCGTCCGGGATGTCCCCGGCGGTCGAGCCCACGTTGAAGGTGTAGCTCTCGGTGATCACCGCCGCGTTGAGCGCGGGCAGGACCCCAAGCAGCGCGGCCGTGAGGAGGAAAGACTGGGTTTTCATGGCAGGAACGTTCTTGAAGCGTGTGGGAATGATGCCGGCTCACTGCAGGAGCACAGCGCGGTAGAGCCGGATCGGACCGGCCGGGTTCACGTCGGTATGGCTCATCACCCCGCTGTCCGGTGCGGCCAGGCTCACGGGCGGGACGAACTCCTGCCACACATAGGGAGTGCTCGCGTCGGTGGTGTATTGCACGCCGTAGGTCCGACCGGGCAGGCCGAGGAATTTCAACACATAGTCGCTCCCGCTCTGGACCAGGCTGGCCGAGTTCGGTGAACCGGCGGCAGCGCTCGACGAGGTCTCGGTGACCGTCACCGTGCCGGCGACCGAAGAGCTCCCGTCGCTGAGCGTGTAGGTGAAGCTCCCGTCGCCGGCCGCGTTGCTGGGCACGATATAGACGACGAAGGCGCCGGAGATCGACACCGTCGAGCCGGCCGGCAAGGCGCTCCCCACGGCGGTGATGCTCAAGGTGTCGTTCTCCGGGTCGGTGTCGTTGGCCAGCAGCGTGGCGAGCAACACCTTGGTCACCCGCGTGCTGTCGAGTCGCGTCAGCGTGTCCGCCCCGGCCACGGGCGCGTCGTTCACCGCGGTGACCGTCACCTGCACCTGGATCGCGGTGGCCGAGGTCGTCGTGCCGTCCCACGCCTTGATCGTGAACGCGTTCAAGGTCCCGTTCGCGTTCCCCGCCGGTGTCCACACCAGGTCCTGCCCGGTGCCCAGCAGCGTCGTCCCGGCGACCACCGCCACGCCACTGGTGGTCAGCGTCCCTGTGGTCACCGCTTCCACTCGGAAACTCAGCGTGTCGCCATCCACATCCGCTGCGTTCGCCGCCGCCGCCAGCGTCGCATAGCTGACCGTGAAAGCCGTGTCCTCGGTCGCGCCCGTCAACGTGCTCACCGTGGTCAACGTCGGCGCGTCGTTCACCGCGGCGAGCGTGAGCGTGACGGTCGCGGCGGCGGAGGAGAGCGCGCCATCTGAGGCGGTGACGGTGAAGGTCTTCGCGCCGTTGGCATTGGCGGCGGGGACGTAGGTGAGATCGCCGAGATCGGCGGCGGGGATCACCTGGCTGGCGGTGACGTCCACACTTGAAAGCTGCAAGGTGCCGGTCGCGGGCAGCGTGGCGATGGTGA
>CAIWVP010000098.1 GCA_903916195.1 uncultured Verrucomicrobiota bacterium
CGTCCGCCATGGCAGCTTTCAGAGCGTCAAGGAACTCGCCTACGCCATCACCGACTACCTTGCAGAACGAAACCTGAACCCCACCCGGTACGAGTGGCGCGCAAAAGGGGCCGACATCCTCGCTAAAATCCAGCGCGCTCGTCAGAAACAGGAGACCTTGGAGCATGGGACTTAGTGGTCAGTACACTAGGGAGTGGAAGCAGCACGCCACTCTGCCGCCGCTCCGCTGAACCCGACTCCACTCGCCCTACCCAGGACCAGTGATAAGAAATGACGCCGGAGCAGCCCGGCCAGGGGTCCAGGAAGGAAAAAGTCTCCGTCACCATCGCCCGTCGCATGCGGCCGATCTGGGGCCGATCGGCCGCGACCGGGCGTGCCGGGAATGCCCTTTGCGACCAGTCCGCTTCAGTCGCGAAGGATGTGGCAGTTGTAGCCGCCCGGGTTCTTGACCAAGTACTTCTGGTGGTACGCCTCACCGGGATAGAACTCCGACGCCGGGGTGATCTCGGTCACCATCGGCCGTTTGAAACGCCCCGATTTGTCCACCTGGGCCTTCACCTTTTCCGCGGTCTGCTTCTGTGCGTCGTCCTGGTAGAAGATGGCCGAGCGGTACTGGGTGCCGACGTCGTTGTGCTGGCGGTTCAACGTGGTGGGGTCGTGCATCCGGAAGAAGTACCCCAGCAACTGCTCGTAGGTCAGCCGGCTCGGATCGAACACGACCTGCAACCCCTCGGCATGGCCGGTCCCACCGGTGCAGATCTGTTCGTAGCTCGGGTTCTTCACCGCACCGCCGGTGTAGCCGACCGTCGTCGACACGACGCCCGGGATCTTCCGGATGATCTCCTCCATGCCCCAGAAACATCCGCCGGCCAGGATCGCGGTCTCGGTCTTCGCAGAGTCGGTCTTCGCAGAGTCGGTCATGGTCGGAGTCGGAATCGGGGTCGGGTGGGTGGTGGAGCGGGTGGAGCGGTCGTCGACGGTGCGGTTCGAGCCGCGCGCCAGCGCGAAGAGGCCGAAGGCCAGCATCAAGGCGGCGGTGGTGATCCCTGCGATCGTGGTGGTCTTCATGTTCCTACGCTTCTCGGCACCGAGAGGTTCCGCGGTGCATGTTACTGCAGCAGTCGGGCGCCGCGAAGGAAACTTACAAGAGGACGCGATGGGCGCCATGGGGAGGTCTCCGAAGATTCCCCGTTCGACTTCGCGTTGAACCGTCCTACCGTGGCAGCGCCCATGGTCCGCAACGTCATCTTCGATTGGTCCGGCACGCTGGTCGACGACCTGCCCGCCGTCTGGCAAGCCAGCAACCACATCTTCGAGCAGGCCGGTGTGGCTCCGCTGTCGCTGGAGCGGTTCCGGGCCGAGTTCCGGTTGCCGTACCGCGGCTTCTACGACCAGCACGTCCCCCATGTCCCGCTCGACCAGCTGGAGGTCTGGTTCCGCGCGAAGTTCATGGAATGCCAGGAATCGGTCGTCGCGCTTCCGCACGCGCGCGCGTTCCTCGAGTACTGCGCGGCCCGCGGGTTCCGCACGTTCCTCCTGAGCACGGTCCATCCCTTGGCCTACGAGCATCAGGCGGGCACCACCGATCTGGGCCGGTTCATCCAGAAGCCCTACACCGGCATCGCCGACAAACGCACCAAGATCGCCGACCTGCTCTCCGACCACGGGCTGCGCCCGGAGGAGACGGTCTTCATCGGCGACATGGAGCACGACATCGAGACCGCTCGCCACGGCGGGATCCGCAGCGTCGCGGTGCTCACCGGGTACAACTCCCTCGCGCAGCTCCGGACGGCCGGACCCGATCTCGTGGTGGAGCATCTCGGCGAGCTCCGCGACGTGCTCGAACGCAACGGCGGACGCCTGCCGGCGGTGGGCCCGAAGCCCGAAGCGGCTCCAGGACCCCGGCGGCCGATCGCCACCGTGGGCGGGCTCATCTTCGACGACACGGGCAAAGTCCTGATGGTCCGGACCCACAAATGGTCGGACCGCTGGGGCATCCCGGGCGGCAAGATCGAGTTCGGCGAAGCCAGCACGGACGCGCTCCGGCGCGAGGTGCGGGAAGAGACCGGGCTCGTGGTGGAAGACGTGCGTTTCGTGATGGTACAGGATGCCATCCATCCGCCCGAGTTCTACAAGGACGCCCACTTCCTGTTGCTCAACTACACCTGCCGGGCCCGAGGCGAGCAGAGCGTCCATCTCAACGAAGAAGGGCAGGAACACCGCTGGGTGACCTTCGAGGACGCCTTCGCGCTCCCGCTCAACATCCCGACGCGCATCCTGTTGGAAGAGGTCCAGGCCCTCCAAAAGCTCCGCTGATCCCGCTCCTTCCGCCCCCACGCTCCACCCTGCTTCATTCCTCCGCGCATGGACCTCATCACGATCGTCGACCTCGAAGTCCGCTACCACGTCGGAGTGCCGGATGCGGAGCGCGCCGCACCGCAGCGTCTGCTCCTGACCGTGGAGATGCGCGGTGATTTCACGGCGGCCGCGGCCGGCGACGACCTCACCAAGACAGTGGACTATTTCGCGGTGAGCCGCCGCTTGCTCAGGTTGGGCGAGGGGAGGAGCTGGAAGCTCATCGAGAAGCTCGCGGTCGATATCGCTACAACCGTCCTCGATGAGTTCTCGCCCGAGAGCGTCAGCGTGGAGGTGAAGAAATTCATCCTTCCGGAGACGCGCCACGTCTCGGTGAAGGTGGAACGTTCGCGTCCTGACAAGACAGCGCCCGGGACAGCGCCCGGGACGGCGCACGAACGCGTCGTGCGCCAGGTCGGCGGGGTGCCGGCGGCGTTCCGCTGAACGCCTGTCTGAAAAGTAGGACAGTATAGTGCCTCTGGCCTGTCTGTTCCGGGGCTTCTAGCCCCACGCCGGGCAGGCGGTGCCACGGGCTGGAAGCCCGCAGGCAGACAGGCTGGAAGCCTGTCCTACTGGGCCGGCCGGCCTTTTCAAACAGGCTCTGAACGCCGGGGGGCCCGGCCTCGCAGACTGGAAGCCCGCCCTCCGACGCGACACGCCTTCCTGCAAGGCATGCCTTCGCCGACGACGGCGAGGGGGGAGATCACGCCGCCGAGAGGAACTCGATCGTCCGGCGTTCGCTCCAGTAATCCGCGCCCGCGCTGACAAAACCGACGTGTCCGCCGAGCGACGGTGCGTCGAGCGTCACATGGTCGTTCGCCGTCGCCTCGGCGAACGGAAAGCACTCCGGCGCCAAGAACGGGTCGTCGAGCGCGTTCAGCACCAAGGTCGGCACCCGGATCCGCGGCAGGAAACGCTTCGCGGAACACTTCGCCCAATAATCCTCCGCGTCTTGGAAACCGTGCATGGGGCCGGTGAACGCGTCGTCGAACTGCTGGAAGGTCGTCATGCCCTCCAACGCCGAGAGATCCACGTGGCCGGGGAACTGGCGGGCCTTCTCGCGCATCTTCCCGCCCATGTCCTGGAGGAACCGCCGCATGTAGAAGGCGCAGGCCGGTCCGGCCATCTTCATCGCCGCGGCCCGCAGGTCGCAGGGCACGGACAACCCGGCCCCGCCGCACACCAGACCCGGCGCGGCGCCGAGCTCGCCGAGGTATTTCAGCGTGAGGTTGCCGCCCAGGCTGAAACCCACCACCGCGACCCGGTCGTAGGCACCGTCGCGCGCGGCGCGCGCCACGACGGCCGCGAGGTCCTCGGTCGCGCCGCTGTGGTACGAGCGGCACAAGCGGTTGGGCTCGCCGGAGCAGCCGCGAAAATTCCAGGCGAGCGCGTCCCAACCGCGCCGGTTCGCCGCCCGCGCCATGCCCGCGACATACGCGCGGCGCGAGTTCCCTTCGAGACCGTGCGTCACGACGACCAACCGCCGCGAACCGGTGCGCGACCAGTCGAGGTCGAGGAAATCGCCGTCGGCCAGTTCCAAGCGTTCGCGCTGCCAGCTCAATCCGGGGACCTTCCGGACCAGCGACGGCCAGAGGGTCTGGGCATGGGCGTTCCGCAGCCACCAAGGCGGATGGAACGACGGGTTCGATTCTACCGGCACGCGGCGTGGCTACCCGGCATCACCGCCTAGAGTCAACCGCCGTGGTCCGCCTCCGACAGCGATCCGAGTCGACGGTCCACGTCACGGACCCTTTGCTTGGCCCGTCTTTTTCCGGACCCGCAGCATGACCGGCATCGACGTCTGTCGGCCGGTCGCGGTCTCGACCGCGTGCACCGGACGGTCGAGGTCCGCGACCCATCTCGCGGCGTTGATGAAGATCGTGCGCTCGCTCTCGTTCTCCAGCAGCGTGATCCCGTTCAGCCCGAGGTCCGCGACGATGACGCCGTGGGGGAGGTTCTCGACCTCGAAGCGCACCACCCCGTCGAAGCCGTTCCGCTTCACCGAGAGCCGCGCGGTCACGGTCGTGCCGGGAGCGATGTCGATCACCGGGGGCGCGTCCAAAGGAACACCGTCCGGCCGCAGCGTGACCCGCAGCTTGGCAGGGTCCTTGGCGAGCTTGGGCCGGCCGAGGTTGCCCGCGGCCATCGCGACGGGACGCCCGTCGGGCGCTCCGGTGGCCACGACCGTCACGGCATCCCATGCCGCGTCGCCCGGTGTCGTCGCATCCGCCGCGGCGAGCAAGGTCCCGGTGGCCCGTGGGTGGCCGGCCTCGATCACGAGCGGTGTCGAGGCACGCCAACCCGGGGGCAGATGGTCCAGGGCGACCGTGATGGCGCCTTCGAAGCCGTCGATCCGCTCGGCCGAGACGCTGAAGCTCTGCCCGCTGCCGGGCGCGACCATCGCCGACACACCCTCCAACGTGACACGGAATCCGGGCTCGGCCTCGCGCACGACGAGCCGGTACGCCGAACGGTCGCTGCCGAAGCCGCGGGCATCGGCGACGCGCACGACGAACGTGCCGTCCTCCGGCGCGGTGAAGTGGATCCGCGAATCGGTCCCCAGCTGACGGAGCGGATCATCGTCGTTCTCGTGGTCGACGCGGAAGACCGGCAGACCGTTCGGCGGCGCCTGGGTGCCGACCGGTTCGGGCAGGACGATGTAGGCGGGTTCGTCGAGAGGATGGCTCACCGCGGTGGTGCCGAAGTAGGCGCGGCGGTTCCCGTTCGCGGAGTAGAACACCATGTCGGAATCCGGTCCTTGCGGCATGCGGAAGAGCTTCACCACCTCGCCGCCGAAGTAGAGGTGCTGGTCCAGTTCCATCTCCTCCCAGTTCTCGAGCCGCACGGCGCTGCCGTTCGCATCGGTGCCGCGGAAGGTGATCGCCGAATCGCGGACCGCGCGCAGCTGCACGTTGCCGACCGCGCTGCCGTCGGGCCGGAGCACGGTGATCTTGGTGTCGAGCGGCGAACCGCGGCGCGCGGCGGTGGTCTCAAGCACGTAGAGGGTGCCTTTGCGGGCCTCGAAGGCGAAATGGTCCACATCGCCATCCCTGCCGATGCGACCGTTCACGGACGAGGGCACAGGGATCTTCTGCGCCTGCGCCGCAGTGTCGTTCGGTTCGGTCTCCCGCGGAGCGGCGAACCCGGTCACGATCACCTTCCACGCGCGCCGCGACCGGAGCTCCGACGCCGGCGCGGGCAGCCCGGTCTCGCCTGGCGCACCGGCCTTCAGCGTCGCCCGGCCGCCGTCGGGAAGGTTCGGGCCCGCGAGCTCCAAGGTGGTCTCCGTGTCGGCCGGGACGCTGGCCGGGTACACACCGGTCACCATCGGCAGCGCACCGACGCTCAGGCGATAGAAATGCCCGGGCGATCCGCGGAGCATCTGCTCGGCGACGCGGATGATATAGCTGCCGTCGGCCGCGAAGGTGTGCGTGACCCACGGATCGTCGTCGCCGTCGAAGGAATCGTTCTTCGCGAGCACCTTCCCGCCGGCATCGAGCAGGGTGAGCGCGAAGTCGCCTTGCGAACCGATCGCCTTCGCGGCGAGGTCGAACACGAGCGTCTGCCCGGCCTTGGCGGTGAAGAGATGCCCGACCGTCTGGCCGGGCAGCGCGGTGGCACCCCACACGGACACGGCTTCGGCCGGCAACGGACCGTCGCCGGTGCGCTGCGGCAGGTCGTCCACCCAGACCTTCACCTGCGCGGAATCGCCGGCCGGGGTCTGCACCTGGATCTCCCACGGCCCACGGGGTTCATCCCCGTCCGGCGACAGCTCGATCCAACGCTCCGCGCCGTCCTTCTCCGGCTCCATCGCGGCGATCACCGTCCCGCGGCGCACGATGGCGACGGTCGCATCGGCGAGGTTCTTCCCGACGAGCCGGACGCGCGAGCGGACGCCGCGCTGGATCCCGCGCGGCTCGGTTCCTTGGAGCTCCGGTCTCGGAGGCGCGGCCGGCCGGCCGTCGGCGGCGTCGTAGTAGCCGAGCGATCCGTCGAGCCGGCCGACCGCGAGGGTCTTGCCGTCGGGCGAGAAGCCCGCGGCGGTCGGCCAATCGGCCTGCTTCTCCAGAGCGGTCCGTTCCTCCCAATCCCCGTCGGTCCGGAAGAGCTTCACCGAGCGGTCGTCCGCGGCGGAAAGCAAAGACCGTCCGTCCGCGCTGAATCGTAGCCGCAGGATGGCGCCTTCGTGCGCGAACTTCGCCAGCGTCAGTTTCCCCGAGCCTTCCTTGGCATCGGCGCCCACCGAGTAGACGCGGATGCGGTTGTCGCCGCCACCGGTGACGAGCAACCCGCCGTCAGGCGACCAAGCCACGGCGTTCAATTCCTTCAGGGCCTGTCCGAACGTCTCGATCCGCTCGCCGGTGGCGACGTCGTAGAGCTTCGCCGTGCGGTCGGCGCTCGCGCTGGCGAGGACCTTGCCGTCGGGCCGGAACGCGAGATCGTAGATCGCTCCCTGGCTCGCGGTGATGGTCTTGCGGACGGAGCCGTCCGCGACGTCCCACAGCCGGATGGAGTAGTCGTAGCTGCCGGTCGCCAACGTGCGCCCGTCGGGTGAGACGGCGACGGCGTAGAGCGCGTCGCGATGCCCCTCGAAGACCCGGATGATCGCGCCGGTCCGGACATCCCATTGCCGCACCTCGCCGGAGATCCCGGGATCGCCCGCCGCCGCGAACACGGACCGACCGTCCGGAGCGAACGCGATGGCGTTCACCGCACCGCGCGCGCCGCCGAGGACGCGGACGACCGAGCGGGAATCCACGTCCACCAGGTCGACCTCACCGTGCCGGGCGACCGCGAGGAATTTCTCCGGGGCCGAGAAGGCCAGCGCATGGATGCTCCGGCGGGGTTCGACCTTGGGTGCGATCCTCGGCACCACGATCTCGGCGGCTTTGGCGCCGGCCTTCGGCGCCGGTGCGCCGGCATCGATCCACGCCCGGAAAAGCGCGACCTGCTCGGGCTTGAGCTTGTCGCGTTTGCCCGGGGGCATGAACTGGTTCTTTCCGGTCTTGCCCCAGTCGCCGAGCAGCGCCTTGACGAGCAAAGAATCCGCGGATCTGCCGGGAACGACCACCACGCCGTTCTCGCCGCCTTTCATGAGGTCCGGATGCGTCTCGAGCACGAGCCCGCCTTCTACATCCTTCGAGCCGTGGCACTCGACGCAATGCTGCTGGAGCAGCGGCTCGATGTCTGAGAACCCGGTCGCGGCCGCGGCCGGAAGGAGGAACAACAAAGACGCGAAGGCGCGAAGCACAGGAGCGAGGGCGGCCCGCCCGCGCGGATGGAGTGACGGGTGCGGCATGGCAAGTGGCTTAGACATCGTCCGGCTTTCCTTCAAGATCATCGCTTCGCTCGGATACCCGCGCGGGCGGGCCGCCCGCGCTCCTGTTCTCGGGCGAAAGTCTCAGACGACCATACTCGTCGCGGTGACGCGCGCTGCTCCAAGGCCAATCGCCAGCAGAGCGGCACAAGCGGGCCTTCAGCGGATTCTCCTCCACGTAGGCGACGACCTTGCGGAGATGCTCTTCATCTCGGATGTAGCGGTCGAAATACTCGTCCTGCCAGAAGTGTCCTGTAAGCCCAAGCACCTCATCGCACCGCTTCGACGTGTAGGACTTCCAGCTATGGAGCAGTTCGGCCAACGGAGTGTCCATGACTTCGATGACGACATGGACATGGTTAGGCATCACGCACCATGCGAGCACGCGGTAACGTTCGCCGTCGAAATGGAGCAGGTTCTCTTCGATGATCTCTGCGACACGTGGACCGCTCAGATGACAAGCCCCGTGGCCAAGGTCGAGATACCCCTCTATCTTCCGTTGCTTCTCCGCTGGGTCTTCCAACCTGGAGTAGCTTGCCCACTCATGCCGCCGCTCCGCCGGCAACGCGTCGGCCAAACGGTAGGTGACGGACTGCCGCACACCGGGCGCATCGAAGTGCGGCAGATAGCCGCGGGAACGCCAGCCTTTGAATCCGAGCGCGAGTTCTTGCGCCGTCGGTGGGTGATGCCAGCGGCGCTTGTCTTCGAGGAGTTTTTTGAGCGGGCGCTTCACGGGAGCACGGGCTGCTCGGTCAGATGGGGGTCCAGGCCGGATCGCGCGGGCGGGCCGCCCGCGCTCCTGCCCTTGCCCTCGCTCCTTCGCTTCGCGCTTTCGCGCTGAGGAGCGA
>CAIWVP010000099.1 GCA_903916195.1 uncultured Verrucomicrobiota bacterium
ACGCTCCGGCCTCCGCAATGCTTGGCCCCGGCGGTGAAGTCTCCTTTTGAACTCCCGCCAGTCTCCTTTTGTTCCCTCCCCAACATCCCTAAGGATCCAAGTAAGGCTAGGGGCGGCGGGGCTTCCACCGGTCGGGGCCGATTTTGATCGTGGCGAGGCGGGCCGGTGTCGGGCCGGTCGGTGGCAGCAAGAAACCCTTCAGCTGGACCACCAGCGCGCGGGCGAAATCTTCCATTTCGTAGGCGCTCTCCGGAACCACATCCACTACCGCGACATCGCCCGCGATCGCCTCGGCACCGGGACCCGGTCCACGCCTGACGCCTGACGCCGGGACCGACGTGCGCGTTGCTCGTGCAGGTCTTCGCTGAGCTCGCGACACGCACCGGCCGCGTTTGGAAGTAGGGCAGGCTTTCCAGCCTGCCGGTTCGGCGGACTATTCAGTCCGCCGAAATGCCCGGCTGTGCGGGACACTTGGGATGTCCATGATGTTCAGGGGACTGACAGTCCCCGGAACCGGCAGGCTCGAAAGCCTGCCCTACGAACTCAAGGCCAGTCTGCGCTACCTCACCCGCCGTGCCCGCCACTTCCGATGACGCTCACCGCACCCGCCGGATCACCTCCGCAGTGGCGACGTCCTACTTTTGGGACGCCGTCCCGAGGACATCGGCAAGACGGTTGCGCCCTACTTCAACCCCTTCGCGGCGATGTCGCGGCGGAAGTGCATGCCTTCGAAGCAGAGCTTGTCCACCGCGGCGTAGGCCTTGTCCCGCGCACCGGCGAGCGTCGGTGCCCAGGCGGTCACGCCGAGCACCCGGCCGCCGTTGGTGACGACTTGGCCATCCTTCAGCGTCGTGCCGGCATGGAAGACCTTCACGTCCGGCAGCGCGGCGACGTCGTCGAGTCCGTGGATGCGCTTTCCCTTCTCGTAGTGGCCCGGATAGCCGCCGCTGGCGACGACGACGCAGACGCAAGCATCCGACGACCACCGCAGCCCGACCGCGTCGAGCCGGCCTTCGGCGCTCGCCAGCAGCAGGTCCACGAGATCGTTCTCCAGGCGCGGCAGGTACACCTGCGTCTCCGGGTCGCCGAAGCGGGCGTTGAACTCGATCACCTTCGGGCCGGAAGCCGTGAGCATCACGCCCGGATAGAGCAGGCCGCGGAAATCGATGCCGTCCGCCACGCAACCGGCGAGCCACGGGCCGAGGATCCGGTGGCCGACATCGTCGAGTTGGGCGTCGTCGAGGAACGGCGCGGGCGAGTACGTGCCCATGCCGCCGGTGTTCAGACCGAGATCGCCGTCGAGCGCGCGCTTGTGGTCCTGCGACGTGGGGAAGAGCTTCGCGGTGCGGCCGTCGCACAGCGCGTGCAGGGAGATCTCCATGCCTTCGAGCAGTTCCTGCACGACGACCTGCGCGCCGGCGGTCCCGAACGCGCGATCGACCATGATCTCGTCCACCGCGCGTTCCGCGGCGGGCAGATCGGTCGCGAGCAGCACGCCCTTGCCGAGGGCGAGACCGTCGGCCTTCACGGCACAACGTCCGCCGAGCTCCGCGCAGAAACGCTTGGCGGCGACGGGGTCGCTGAAAGTCCCCGACCGCGCGGTGGGGATGCCGTGCCGGACCATGAAATCCTGGGAGAAGGCCTTGGACGCCTCGAACCGCGCCGCCTGCCGGGTCGGGCCCCAGATCTTGAAGCCCGCTGCCTGGAAGGCATCGACCACGCCGGCGGCCAGCGCGCCATCGGGCCCGACCACCGTGAAGTCGGGCCGGTGTTCGCGGGCCCAAGCGAGCAGGGCAGGGACATCCTCCGCGCCGATGGCGACGTTCTGGACGAGCGCGCCGTTGGCGACGAGACGTTCGGCGGCGATACCGGCGTTGCCGGGAGCGACCGACATCGCGGTGACCTGCGGCGACTGCGCGAGTTTCCAGACGAGGGCGTGTTCGCGACCGCCGGAACCGAGGACGAGGAGCTTCATTGCGTCAGAGCTTGGCGAGGATGTCGTCTTTGGTCACGCCGCGGGATTTTGCCACGGCGCGAAGGATGGCGTTGAGCGTGCCAAGACGGAGCGGCGAGTTCTGGGGCACGGAGATGCGGTGTGATGGACTCTCCGCCTGGAGGATGAGGTGGCTGCCTTCCTGATGCTCACGGCGGTAGCCGAAATGCCGGCAAATACATCGGGCCAGATCGGCGCCGGAAAGGTCGTGTGGCAGCTTCATTCGCCCAGCTTGGCCATGCGGAAAGCGGTTCGTGTAAAGTCCATTTTGGAGCCGCTTCGTCCACGAACTGGTTCAGCAGAGAATCCGCGGGCTAAATGGCGACGACTTCGTCTCTTACCAGATGCAGACGAAATCGAGTCGGCTTGGTCTGGTCGAAAAAGTAGCCGGCTGTGGCCTCCTTCACATTTGCGCTGAGTTCCGCCCAAGTGTCGCCTTCCGTGACGATGTCGTGCGAGAGGCATCCGGCCACATAGCCGCCGTCTTCTTCCTGCGTGACGCTGAACACGATCTCCATGGGGCGAGCTTTCTACTTGGTGGCGGTGGCTGGCAAGGCGGCTTTCCTCAGCACCGGCTCCAGCACGACCCAGACGTTGCTCGCGATGATCTCGTGGCCGCGGGGCGTCGGATGGATCTGGTCGGCCAGGTTCAGCTCGGCGATGCCTCCCACGCTTTCGAGCAGGAAGGGCACGAGCGCCGCGTTCTGTTCCTTGGCGACCTCCGGGAAGACCGCGCGGAAGGCCTGGGCGTAGTCCGCTCCCATGTTGGTCGGCACCTGCATGCCGGCGATGACGACCGCCGCGGTCGGGGCTTTCGCGCGGAACTTGCCGATGATCGCCACGAGATTGGAGCGCGTCTGCGGCACCGCGAGCCCGCGCAATCCGTCGTTGCCGCCCAACTCCAGCAGCAGCACGTCCGCCGGCCGCTTGAGCAACCAATCCATCCGGCGCAACCCGCCCGCGGTGGTGTCGCCGCTGACGCCCGCGTTGATGATCGTGAACGGCAGGCCCGCCGACTCGGCCTTCTTCTGGAGCAGCGCGGGGAACGCTTCGCTCGGATCCACGCCGTAGCCGGCTGCCAAGCTGTCGCCGAGCACCACCACCGTCCGGCGGGCCGGCGCGTCGGCCGCCTTCAGGAGGAGGGCCGACGCGAGCGCGACCGCGAGCGCGAGAGACCGGACGATCGACGCGGGGAGGGAAGGGGAGGAGGACATCGCGGGTCGGCCGGGCCGGTGGATCCGGTCGGGTCAGAGACCGAGGTGCGCCCAGAGATCGGCGGGTTGCAGGCGCAAGTTGATGTAGAACGGACCGAACTCGCCGAAGCGGGCGGTGACCTCGTCGAAGCGCATCTCGTACACGATCTCCTTCACGGCATCGAGGTTGTGGGCCATCAGCGTCACGCCCCATTCGTGGGTGTCGAGGCCGGTGGATCCGGTGATGAGCTGGGAGATCCGGCCGGCGTACTTGCGGCCGGTCTTGGCGTGGCCGCCCATGAGCTTCTTCCGCGTGTCGAGGTCGAGGGAGTACCAGTTGTCGCCGCCGTCCCGCTTCTTGCTCATCGGGTAGAAGGCCATGATCTCCCAGTCGGCCATCTCCGGATGGAGGCGGTAGTGCAGGTACTCGTCGTTCCGTTTCTTGGCGGCGGCGAAGGCCTCGTCGAAGTCCGGGGTGCCGGGCGCGAGCTTCTTCTCGCCGTGCTGGAGCATGCGGCGGAGGTCGTCGTCGGTGGTCACGTATTCCGGGAGCTCGGTCACGCTCAGGTAGCTATACACGGGGACGAGCGTGCCGGCGGGGAAGGCGAGTTCGACCGAGCGCTGCTGCGCGCTGAGTTGCTGGAGCTCGGCGGCGAAGAGGATGATCGCGATATCGGCCTTGCCGCCGACGTTGGCGAAGGTCATGACGCGCGGCGCGGCGGGGCCGGGATTCGCGGCGCACACGGCAGCGAGCTTCGCCATGGCGGCGGCGGCGGCCCCCGGGGGCAAGGCGTCCCACCGCGCGCGGTCGATGCGGTAGAACAGATGGCAGACGTGGATGCCTTGGGTGAGCGGGATGGAGGGGATGGACATAGGAAAGGGCTATCTTGAGGTCTGGAGTTCGGTCATCAGCCGGACCCATTCGTTGCTCAACCCGGGTCGAGCCGTGATCAGCGCTGTGTTCGTCTCCCACCGGCTTTTCCAAGGTTCGTCCGGAAAACGGCGTTGGGCGGCCGGCAAAAACTCCTCGAAAAATCGTTGTTTCTGGGCCGGATTCGTCAACGCGGTGAGCAACGGAATCTGGAACTCGGCCAGGTTCCCGAGGTCGATCTGTTCCTTGAACTGGCGGTCGTGACGGATAGAAAGCGTCGCTTCGTCGCCTCCTCCGTTCATCGCCCAAACAAAGGCCCCGGTGGCCCTCATGAACAGATTCGTCCGGGGTTTGTTGAGGAAGATGATCTGACGTGTTGTGTCGACCAGATCCGCGAGTGGATCGGTCGGTCTGAAAAAGGCCCAAGACAACCCGACGACGGCGATGGCGACGACGGCGAACACGGTCCGCTGGTAGGGGCTCTTCATTCCACCGCGAGCGCGTGCTCCAGCAGGTGCGGGAGCTGGTCGAGGATCGCGGAATCGGCGGCGACGAGCTTCGCGCCGGCCTTCACCGCGGCGTCCTGGAGCTTCTTGTCCTTCGTCGACGTGTAGCCGATGACCGGCACGTGCGCGACCGCCGGGTCCTGCTTCAATTCGGCGATGACGCCGCAAAAATCGCCGTGCCGCAGCCCGAGCTGGGCGATGAGCACCATCGGACGCTCCTTGCGCACCAGGTCGGCCACGCCCGCCGCGACCGTCACCGTCTGCACACGGTAGCCGAGGTCGGTCAGCTTGTTGGCGAGCTGGCGTCCGGGCAGGAGGGATTCGTAGAAGACGATGGCGAGCGGTTGTGTCACGCGGGCGGAGGTTGCGAAGACGGAGGCGGCAACGCAAAAGACTTTTGCCGGACCATCGCCTCCGGCCTGGACGATCCGGTCCGGCCGCCAGCGCCAGCGGACCGGATCGTCGGGTGACCTTCCGCGGATCCCCGCATCGCAGTCGGTGATGGATCGGCCCCCTACCAGCGACCGACCGGCCTCGCGGCGGACCCTCCCGACTCGATCCGCAGCTCGACGAGCACGGGCTCGCTCCGACGGTGATCGGGCTCTGGAGCTTCGATCCGGTCGGCGGCGACCTGTTCCAATTCGACCGCGACGCCCTGGAGCCGGTGCTTCGCGTTGTGTCCGATCAAGGGGGCGTCGCGACCGCCGAGAGACGTACGAGCGCGGCGTCGCGGTTGTCGGACCAGTTGCTGCCCCACTCGATCAGGTACAGCGCGCCGTCCGGACCGAGCTTCAGGCAGATGGGGCGCTTGAACTTCACGTCGCCCATGAACGGTTTCAGCGCGCGGAGCTCGCCGGAATCGCCCAACCACGCGGCCTTGATCCAGCCGCGTTCCCACTCGAACAAGAAGACCGCGCCGTCGTACTCCGCGGGAAGCTTGTGGTCCGATCGCAGCGCCGGATCGAAGTGATACACCGGCCCGGCCATCGCCGAGCGCGCGCCGGATCCGACCTCGGGCCAGCGCGAGGACGGCCCCGGCGGATACCAAAGGAACGCCGGCTTCGCCGGTGGCAGCTCGCGCAGCCCGGTGTTGTGGGGTGAATCGTTGACGGGATGCGCCGGATCTGCCGCCGGACCGCTCTCGCGGGTCCCGAAATCGAAGGTGTGATACGGCCGGTTGTCCGCGGTGAAATAGGGCCACCCGAAATTGCCCGCCGCCTTGGCCACGTTGAATTCGTCGAAGCCTGCCGGCCCGCGCGCCGGGTCGGGTCCGGTGGCATCGGGTCCCACGTCGCCCCAGTACAGCCAACCGGTCCGCGGATCCACCGTGAAGCGGAAGGGGTTGCGGCATCCCATCACGTAGATCTCGGGGCAGGTCTTCGGCATGCCCGGCGGGAAGAGGTTGCCTGCGGGGATCGTCGCGGTGCCGTCAGGTTCCGGATGGATGCGCAAAATCTTCCCGCGGAGGTCGGCCGTGTTCGCCGCGGTGCGCTCGGAATCGTTCAGCTCGTGGCCCGGCCGGCGGTCGAGCGGGGCGAAGCCGTCCGACTTGTCGGCGTAGGTGTAGTCGCCGGTCGAGGCGTAGAGATCCCCCGCGGCGTCGAACCCGAGCCCGCCGCCGGAATGGTTCGGCTTCGGGATGCGCGTCGGGATGCGCAGCAGGACTTTCTGGGATGCGAGATCGAGGGCGCCGTCGGTGACGGTGAAGCGCGACACCCGGTTCTCGGACACGCCCGGCGTCGAGTGGAAGAGGAACAGCCAATGGTTGGTGGCGAACCCAGGATGCAGCGCGAGCCCCAACAGGCCGTCCTCCGGGCCGGTGAACACCTCGAGCTTGCCCACGACCGTGGTCGTGCCCGGGTCCGGATGCCACGCTTTGATCGCGCCACGGCGTTCCGCGAAGAAGACCTGTCCATCCAGCGCGACATCCAGCGCGATGGGCTCATGGAGGTCTGCCGCGAGCACGGTGCGTTCAAGCGCGGCCGCGGCCCGGAGATCGGCCAAAGCGGTGCCGAGGCCGAGCAGGAACGCCGGGATGATACGGGACAGGTCGGACATGATGTGGCGTCACGATGGGTGCCCAGGAGGCACGGGCTCAAGCCCAAGGATCGGACCACGGACCGGAAGGGCTGCCCGGTGTGCGAGAACGACGAACGGCTCGGAGGGAAAGCTGTCCGGATCGGAACGGATGCCGGTCGGCGAAGGACGGGCCGACCATTCTCGATACCGGGATCGGTCGAAGCTTCATCCGGAGAGACCGAACCGTGGACCGGTCCGCCCGGTCCCGGAGCGGCGGCGTCCGTGGCGCTCAGGCCGCGACCAAGACGGGATCTTCGTGGACTCCGCCCAAGCGCTGGTGCAGTTCCGGGCTCCAATTC
Organism: uncultured Verrucomicrobiota bacterium; assembly: GCA_903916195.1. GTDB lineage: Bacteria > Verrucomicrobiota > Verrucomicrobiia > Limisphaerales > UBA9464 > CAIVQB01. The sequence continues at coordinate 6,942 of CAIWVP010000099.1, forward strand.
TCGGTGAGGTAGCGGAAGATCCAGTTGTTGCCCTTGCGCATCCGTTGGTAAGCGTGCGCCAGGTCGAGGACCATCGTCACCCTGCGGTTGGGGCAGTTCAGCTCGCCGACATCGTGGGTGGCGACCTCTTGGAAGCCCATCACGCGGGTGTGGAAACCGTGGGGGCTGTGCTGTTCGCCCTCGAAGATGTCGGTGATGTAGTGGGTCCATCCGCGTTCGACCGTGTCGGCCACGGCGGCCCGCATGAGGCCGACGACAACGAGGAGGTTGCGGCGGTGTTCCGGGAGCACGGCGAAGCGGCCGATCTCGGCGATGCGGTTCTCGCGGAGGAACCGTTCGAGGTCGATGCCCTTGGCGAGCAGTTTGAAGCCGTAGGCCTTGTAGAGGTCGAGGGGCACCTCGTAGAGCACGCGGAGCACGCCCACCGGCTGGTTGTCGAGGCAGACGACGAACCACGACGCGCGGTCGTCGGTGAGGTCGGCCTGCGACACCAGTTTCTCGTCGTTCTGGATCCAGTTCTTCTCGTCGCGGTAGATGGCCCGCATGACGGCGAGCGCGAGCTCGCGGCCCCAGGCATCCTCAACGCGCACTACCTGCAGATCAGTCTTGGTCGAGGGCATATTTGCTACGTCTCCCCTCAGGTTGCCACCCCTTGCCGCACGCTGTCGAGATGGCCGTCATCAACCGGTGATGGAATTGCCGCGTCCGCTCCACATCCGTCACATGTCCGTCACTTGGAGCGGGCTGCGCCGGCAGTGGGTCGAACCGGACTGTGAACGGCTGCGTGTCGCGGATCGGTCGTCGGCCGTCGTTGCCGATGAACCGGATCCCGGCGGTGACCACCGGCGCGCCGGAATCGAGGGCCAGTTGGGCCGCGCCGTGGTGTCCACGCAGCATCTGGGCAGGGTGCCGGTTGGTGGTGCCTTCCGGGAAGACCCCGACCGATTTCCCGTCGGCCAGCCGTCGCCTCGCTTCCTCGAACGGGGGAAACACGCCCGCGTACCGGGCCTTGTAACGGTTGAGGAAGGCGGGCTTGGCCGGCTTGCGCGTCACGACGATGGGATCGTGGCAACGGATCATCGCGCCGATCACGGGGATCAGCAGGAAGTTCCAGTCCGCCATGAAATGGACCATCCGTCCGCCGCGGTGGAAACTGAGCCATGCCGGCACCAGCATGGCCTCGGGGCGCTGGCTGTGGTTCGGCGCAAGGATGAACGGGTCGCGGTCCACGCCGATCGCTTCAAGGCCGTGCAGCTCGCGCACCTGCCGGTGGAATACCGTGATCACCGTCCGGACGATCCACCGGGTGCTCCGTTGGCCGTCGAGGTGGGGAAGGGGACGCCGCCAGATCTCCGCCACGGAGGGGATGCCGGGACGGACCTCGCCTCGGGTGTTCCGTTTCATCGCGTCTCAGATCGTCCGCAGCACCTTCGCCGCGGCGCGGACCGTGGCATCGATGTCGTCCGGGGTGTGCGCGGTGGAGATGAACCCCGCTTCGAACTGCGACGGTGCGAGGTAGATGCCTTCGGCCAACATGCCGTGGAAGAACTTCGCGAACTTCGTGCGGTCGCTCCGCATGGCGTCGGAGAGGTTCCAGACCGGTCCTTCGGTGAAGTATCCGCAGAACATCGAGCCGAGCCGCTGCCAGGTGACGGTGACGCCGGCGGCCTTCGCGGCGTCGACCATACCGGCCCCGAGTTGCCGGCCGAGCGCGTCGAGCGTCGCGTAGGCATCGGTCGCCGCGAGCTCATCGAGCGCGGCGAGACCTGCGGCCATGGCGAGCGGGTTGCCGCTCAAGGTGCCGGCTTGGTACACCGGTCCTAGCGGCGCGAGATGGTCCATGATGTCCGCGCGTCCGCCGAACGCACCGACCGGCAGGCCGCCGCCGATGATCTTGCCGAAGCAGCTCAGGTCCGGCGTGAGGCCGTAGAGCTCCTGTGCGCCGCCCTTCGCGAGCCGGAAGCCGGTCATCACCTCGTCGAAGATGAACACCGTGCCGGCGTCGCGGCAGAGATGCGTGAGCAACTCGTGGTAGCCGGGTTTGGGCAGATAGAGACCGGCGTTGGCGGGCACGCCTTCGACGATGAGCGCGGCGATCCCGGGGCCGTGCGCGGCGAAGGCCGCGGTCACCGCGTCGGCGTCGTTGAACGGCAGCACGAGGGTGTGTCGGGCCAGGTCCGCCGGGACGCCCGCGCTATCGGGGCACCCGAGCGTCAGCGCGCCCGAGCCTGCTTTCACCAAGAGCGAATCGGCGTGGCCATGGTAGCAGCCATCGAACTTGATGATCTTGTCGCGCCGGGTGAAGCCGCGCGCCAAGCGGATGGCCGACATCGTCGCCTCGGTGCCGGAGTTGCAGAACCGCACCTTCTGCACGCTCGGCACGAACTCCTTCACGCGCCATGCCATGGCGACCTCGGCCGGGTTCGGGATGCCGAAGCTCGTCCCGCGGACCGCTGCCGCCTGCACCGCCGCCACGATCTTGGGATGTGCGTGGCCGAGGATGGCCGGGCCCCACGTGCCCACGTAATCGATGAAGGTGTTGCCGTCGACGTCGGTGATGCGGGCGCCCTGGGCGGAATCGACGAAGAACGGGTCGCCGCCCACGCCGCGGAACGCGCGGACGGGCGAGTTCACGCCGCCCGGGATATGCTCCAAGGCGGCGGCGAACAAGGCATCGGACCGGGTGCGGATGGGCATCCTGGGAGTGCGACAGGTCGCTTTGGGGCAAGGCCGGGACCGCTTCGATCCGTCATCACTCCACCGGCGCCACCGGCGCCGATAGATCACCGATGGCCCCGTCTTCTTCCTTCTCGGAGATGACCGGAGCGATGGCCTGGAGCTTGTCCTTGCCGTCGAGGTTGATGAGTTTGACGCCCATCGTGTTCCGGCCGGCTTCGCGGATCCCTTGGACCGGGATGCGGACCATCTGGCCTCCGTTGGTGATGAGCATGATCTCGTCGGAATCGCGGACGGTGAGGGCACCCACGACGTTGCCGGTCTTGTCGCCGGTCTTCATCGTGATGATGCCTTTGCCGCCGCGGGATTGGAGGCGGTATTCCTCGAAGTCCGTGCGTTTGCCGATGCCGTTCTCGCCGGCGACGAGCAGCGTGGCGTCCTGCTCGACGAGCGCGCAGGCGACGACGGCGTCGCTCTTCTCGAGCTCGATGCCCTTCACGCCGGCGGCGTTGCGGCCCATCGATCGGACCTGGTCCTCGGTGAACCGGATGCTCATGCCTTCCTTGGTGATGAGCACGATCTCGTTCAGGCCGGTCGTCAGACGGACCTCCACCAGGTCGTCGCCCGGTTCGAGGGTGATCGCGATGATGCCGCCTTTGCGGACGTTCTGGAAATCGCTGAGCGCGGTGCGCTTCGTGGTGCCCTTCCGGGTGACGAAGAACAGCTCGTTGGTCTGCTGCCAGGTGAGTTCCTCCTTGTTGGCGCCGTACTTGGAGTTGACGCGCACGACGGTCTGCACCTTCTCGTCGGCCCGGAGCTCGAGCAGGTTCGCGATGCTGCGGCCCTTCGCGGCGCGACCCATGTCCGGGATCTCGTGGACGCGCTCGACGTACACGCGACCGAGGTTCGTGAAGAACATCAGGTAGTCGTGCGTGCTGGCGGTGAAGAGGCGCTCGATGAAGTCGGCGTCCTCCGGCTTCTCGGACTCGCGCGTGGCCATGCCGATGACGCCCTTGCCGCCGCGGCGCTGGGCGCGGTAGCTGGAGACGTTGGTGCGCTTGATCAGGCCGTTGTGCGTGAGCGTGACGATGACGCCCTCGTTGGCGATGAGGTCCTCGATGGCGATCTCGCCCTCGTCCGGCACGATGTCGGTCCGGCGCGCGTTGCCGTGCTTGTCCTTGATCTCCTTCAGCTCCTTCTTGATGATCCCCATCACGCGCGATTCCTTGGCGAGGATGTCGAGCAGGTCCTTGATCTTCTCGACCAGTTCACCGTACTCGGCGCGCACCTTGTCGATCTCCAGCCCGGTGAGTTGGTAGAGGCGGAGCTCGAGGATGGCGTCGACCTGGCGTTCGGTGAGCGCATAGCGGCCGGAGGCGCTGAGCCGTTCGTCGCTGCGGATGAGGATGCCCCAGCGCTCGACCTGGCCGCGGGTCCACTCGAAGGCGAGCAGCTTGACCTTGGCCTCGTCGCGGTTCTTCGAGCTGCGGATGATGCGGATGAACTCGTCGAGGTTGTTGAGGGCGCAGACGTACCCTTCGAGCAGCTCGGCGCGCTCCTCGGCCTTGCGCAGCTCGAAGCGGGTGCGGCGCAGCACGACCTCGCGGCGGTGGTCGATGTAGGCCGCGATCAGCTCGCGCACCGTGAGCGTCTTCGGCTTGCCCTGGTGGATGGACAGCGCGTTGACGCTGAAGCTGACCTCGAGCTGGGTGTGCTTGAAGAGGTTGTTGATCACGACCTTGGGGATCGCGTCCCGCTTGAGCTCGATGACCAGGCGGCAGTTCTCGTCGGACTCGTTCCGGACGCCGCTGATGTCGGTGACGATCTTGTTGTTCACCAGGTCGGCGATCTGCTCCTCGAGCGCGGCCCGGTTCACGTTGAACGGGATCTCGGTGATGATGAGCTGCTCCCGGTTGCCCTTCATCTGCTCGATGCCGACCTTGCCCCGGAGCTTGATGCTGCCCTTGCCGGTCTCGAAGTAGTTCTTGATCCCTTCGATGCCGCAGATGATGCCGCCGGTAGGGAAATCGGGACCTTTGATGAACTTCTGCAGCTGCGCGTTGGTGATCTCCGGTTTGTCGATCTGGGCGCAGATGGCGTCGATGACCTCGGCGAGGTTGTGCGGCGCCATGTTGGTGGCCATGCCGACGGCGATGCCGGTGCCGCCGTTGACGAGCAGGTTCGGGAAGGCGGCGGGGAAGACCTTCGGCTCCGTCATCCGCTCGTCGTAGTTCGGGACGAAATCCACCGTGTCCTTGTCCATGTCGGACATGAGCGCGGCACCGAGGTGGGTGAGCCGCGCCTCGGTGTAACGCATCGCGGCGGGCGGATCGTTCTCGACCGAGCCGAAGTTGCCCTTGCCATCGATGAGCTTCTCGCGCATCGCCCATGCCTGGGCCATGTGCACGAGCGTGGGGTAGATCACCGCTTCGCCGTGGGGATGGTAGTTGCCGGAGGTGTCGCCGCAGATCTTGGCGCACTTGTAGTGCTTCCGACCCGGGAAGAGCGACAGCTCGTGCATCGCGTACAGGATGCGGCGCTGGGACGGCTTCAGCCCGTCGCGCACGTCGGGCAGCGCGCGGGAGATGATCACCGACATCGAGTAGTCGAGGAACGAGTTCTTGATCTCGTCGGCGACGTTGATCTTGGCGATCTTCTCACCGATAGAATAGGCGCCTCCGGACGGGGCGGGGGAACTCGGCGGGTTCAGCGGATCGGATTCGTCAGGCATGTGGGATGGGACTTAAAGGAGAATGGATCTGGCGGCGCGCCTCAGAAATCGTCCTGGGGCAGCGTGTCCGGGAACAAAGGGATGCCGAGGCGGTGTGCGGCCGCCCGGAGACGGCCGTCGGTCGCCGCGAGCGGAAAATCGTGGTCGAGGTCGCAAGTGGCGACGTGGATCGCGTCCAAGGTGCGCACCGGCACGTCCGGTCCGCAGCGGCTGATGACGTGTTCCGCGCGATGCAGGACCTTGGTCCCGAGCGGAAGCAGATCGACCGTCGCGTCGTCGAGCCAGCGGAGGAAGCAATCCCACGCCCGGGCGTGGTCCGCCGGCTTGAGCTGTCCCGACCGCAGTTTCGTCGACAACGCGGAGAAGACCTCGGTGCGGGCAAGCTCCGAAGACGCCAGCGGCCTCCCGACGAGGTGCTGTTCAAAGAACACCGAATCCGGCTCGGGACAGAGCAACTTCACCAGGATCGCTGGATCGCAATACATGGCAGCTACCACCCGCGGGAATCACGGTCTGCACGGATCGTTTCATCGGCGGTGAGGCCGCCCCGCCAAGGAGGCATCTGCGCCAGATGGGCAGCGCTTCCGGAGAAGACCTTCCGCGGCGGTGCGGCGGACGGCGCCACCAACCGTGCCTTGGGACGTCCATCCGAGTTGATCAGCACCTCGCGGCCGGTCGCGACCAGGTCCAAGAGCGCCGACAAGGTGGCTTTGGCCGTGCGCACCGAGACCACTTCTTGCGCGCACAAGGGCGCGCGCATCGCGGGAGCATCCCTCAAGATGGCGGGTCCTGGCTCGGCGGCGGAGCGGACGTCCGGGCGTTGTTTTTTCATCGCAATGAATGGGGTCACATGTGACCACATCGTCAATCCTCGTCGTCAGACGTCCAGGTTGCGGACGTTGAGCGCGTTGTCCTCGATGAACTGGCGGCGGGGCTCGACTTCATCGCCCATCAGGCGGGTGAACATCTCTTCGGCCTCGACGGCGTCGGTCAGATCGATGCGGAGGAGTTTGCGGACCTTCGGATCCATGGTGGTCTCGAACAGTTCCTTGGCGTCCATCTCGCCCAAGCCCTTGAACCGGTAGATCTGGATGCCTTTCTTGCCGACGGCCTTCACGCTCGAGAGGATCTCGGGGATGGAGAACAACGGGGTGACCGTGGCCTTCTCGCCCTCGCCTTCGATGAGCTCGAAAAGCGGTTTGTCCTGGGCCGAGTAGTGCTCCACGGCGAGGCCCTTCTTGGAGAGCTTGGCGAGCAGTTCGCTGATCGCCTTGTTCTCGAGGTGCAGGTCGTTGTGCTTGGCGCGTCGGATCACGCCTTTCTTCTCGGCCTTCTCACGGGTCTCGGCGTCGCCGAGGAGGTCGAGGTTCTTGGCCTTGTACTCTTCGAAGGCTTCGTTGGTGACGAAGTAATGGACGGTCTCCTCGTTGCCTTCGCGGGTCTTGACGAGGTGCAGCGGGAGCGATCCGTCAGGACCGCGCTTGTCCACGTAGTCGGAGAAGTTCCCGCCCACGCGCTGGATGTAGGTGGCGTGCTTGTCGAGCGTCTCCAACAGACCGAGGATCTCTTCGAGCTGTTTTGCCGGGACCTCTTTTCCATCGGCCAGATTGCGCAGACGGACCTCCTCGGTGCCGTTCTGGAGCAGGATGCGGTTGAGCTGGACGTCGTCGTCGACGTAGTCGGTGCGCTTTTTCCGGGTGACGGAATAGAGCGGCGGTTGGGCGATGTACACGTAGCCGTCGCGGATGAGCTGGGTCATCTGGCGATAGAAGAACGTGAGCAGCAGGGTCCGGATGTGGGAGCCGTCCACATCGGCGTCCGTCATGATGATGATCTTGTGGTAGCGGAGGCGTTCGATGTTGAACGCGCCTTCGCCCTCACCGGCGCCGATGCCGGTGCCGATGGCCGTGATCATGGTCCTGATCTCGTTGTTCTGGAGGACCTTGTCCAGACGCGCCTTCTCGACGTTGATCAGCTTGCCTCGGATGGGGAGGATCGCTTGGAACTTGCGGTCGCGTCCCTGTTTGGCGGAGCCGCCTGCCGAGTCGCCCTCGACGATGTAGAGCTCGGTGTTGGCCGGATCGCGGTCGGAGCAATCGGCCAGCTTGCCGGGGAGACCGCCGCCCGAGAGCGAGGTCTTGCGGACGGCTTCGCGGGCCTTGCGGGCCGCTTCACGGGCGCGCGCGGCGTTGAGGGCCTTCTCGACGATCCGCTTCGCGACGGGCGGGTTGTCGTCGAAGTAGTTCATCAGGCCTTCGTAGGCGGCCGAGCCGACGATGCTCTCCACCTCGGGAGAGAGCAGCTTCACCTTGGTCTGCGATTCGAACTTTGGATCGCTGTGCTTGATGGAGATGACCGCGGCAAGGCCTTCGCGGACGTCGTCGCCGGTGATCTGCGGGTCCTTGTCCTTCAGCAGGCTGTTGGCCTTGGCGTACTGGTTGATCGAGCGCGTGAGGGCGTTCCGGAACCCCGTCATGTGCGCGCCGCCGTCGGGGTTGTGGATGGTGTTGGTGTAGCACAACACCTGGTCGGTGTAGGAATCGTTGTATTGGAGCACCACTTCGGTGTGGACCTCGATCTCCTTCTCCGAGGTCGAGATCTTCACCTCTTTCCGGACGGAGATCGGCTTCGGATGCAGCACGGATTTGCTCTTGTTCAACTGCTTCACGAACTCCTCGGTCCCGTCTTTGTAGAAGAACCGCTCCGGCTGGGTCTCGGGCGTCCGTTCGTCGGTGAAGACGATCTCAAGGCCGGAGTTGAGGAAGGCGAGCTCCCGGAGTCGCTGGGAGATGCGGTCCGCCTTGAATTCGATGGTGTCGCGGAAGATCTCCACGTCGGGCTTGAAGGAGATGAGCGTGCCCGTCGCCTTGGATTTGCCGATGACCTCGAGATGCTTGGTCACTTTCCCTTGGGCGAACTCCATGTGGTACACCTTGTTGTCCCTCGAGACCTCGACCTCGAACCATTCGGACACGGCATTGACGCACTTGGCGCCGACGCCGTGGGTGCCGCCGGAGAACTTGTACCCGCCTTGGCCGTACTTGCCTCCCGAATGGAGGGTCGTGAGCACGAGCTCGACCGTGGGGATCTTCTTTACCGGGTGCGGATCGACCGGGATGCCGCGTCCGTCGTCGTGGATCGAGATCGAGCCGTCGACATGGATGGTCACCTCGATCCGGGTGCAATGTCCGGCGAGATGTTCGTCGACCGAGTTGTCCAGCACCTCGGAGACGCAATGGTGCAGCGCCCGCTCGTCGGTGCCGCCGATATACATGCCCGGCTTTTTCCGGACGGCCTCCAAGCCTTCGAGGGTGCTGATCTTGGATCCGTCGTAAACGTTGTCGGGAGCCGGAGAATTTTCTGCCATAGCGGTCGGGAAAACAGGGCCGAGCCGGCCCTAGGATTGGACGCGACAATCCTACCAGCCGGGCCGCCGGGGACAACAGGAAAGTCCCCTTCAAAGCGAACGGCTCCCCAACATCTTGGGGAGCCGTCCTGCTTCCGGCCTAACAGATCGTGGTCACTCGCCGGCGGTGACGATCACCAACCATGCGTCGTCCCACTTCTCCTTGGTGTCGCCAGCGAAGGCGAACACGTGGCCATCCTTCAGCTTCTGGACGGCGATGGAATCGGTCTTCACCAAGCTCGGGGCGGCGCCGGCTTTGGCGCTGTAGATCCGGATCTCCACCATCGCGTCCTTTTCACGGACATCGATCAGGCATTTTTCGCTGAGTTGGACCTTTTTCGGGTCTTTCTGGGGAACGCCGACCGTCTCCGATTTGACGACGAAGTAGTTCTTCCAGCGGAGGTGGCGAAATTTCTCCCGGATCTTCGGATCCAGCTCGCGGAGCGCCGGATCATTCGGCTTCATGTCATCCGTGCCCCAAGCGAGTTGGGCCCGCACCTTGAATTCACCGGCGGAGGCGGGCAAAGCAACCAATGCGGATGCCGCGAGTACGGCCAGCCATGGAGCACAACGGCGCTGGAAGATGTTCATCGGGTGCCTCGGATGGGCGGGGATTAACCGAAAGCGGGGACGGGGGCAACTAGTTGATCCAACTGATGGTCACGCCATCGGCTTCGGAAGTGAACGTCATCGAACTGGCCTCGCCGACCGCCAAGATGGTCGGTCCCGGGCGCTGCTGATAGGTGACGACCAAGGCCACCGCCGCTACCCCGATGGCGGGCGCCAACCAGCGTAGCCACCCGAAAACCGGCGCTATCGGGGCCTTGGCGCGGGCCGACGCTTTTTCTGCGGCGTCGATGCGCCGCTGGATCTGGGACCAATAGAACTCACGTGTCTCCGGTACGGTCCCGAGCGGCTCGTGGGCGCGCAAAACAGTGGCGCAGGCGATGAGCTCTTGGTGCAGGGCGGCCGCGGCCGGGTCCTCGGCGATGAGCTTTTCCACGGCGTGTCGGCGAGGAGCGTCTAGTTCGCCGTCTGAATACGCCATGATCTCCAGCAACTGTCGGTCGCTCATAAAGTTCGCTTTCATTCGCTCCGCTCCCGCCTAAGGCCTTGCAACAGCGACGCCATCCGCCGCCGCGCATAAAAAAGTCGCGACATCACCGTCCCGATGGAGATGCCCACGCGTTTGGCGATCTCCTTGTATTCCAGACCTTGGAACTCGTGCATCACCAGCACGGTCCGGTGTGCTTCGGTGAGTTTGGCCATCGCTTCGTCGATCCGCTTCCTCAACTCGTCTTTCTCCAGCCCTTCGGTCGGGTTGACGTGTTCCACGGCCATCTGCCGCTCCACACCGCCCAGGTCTTCCTCGATCTGTTCGAACGATTCGGCGCGCATCTTCTTCTGCCGCCGGATCTGGTCCAGGCAGAGGTTGATGACGATGCGGGTCATCCACGTCGCGAAGGACGAATCCCCTTGGAACTGGTGCAACCGTTGCCATGACTTGACCCAAGCTTCTTGCGACAGATCGAGAGCTTCCTGCTCGTTCCGCATCATCATCATCGCGCGGGCATAGATCTTGTCCCGATGCCTGAACACCAACTGTTCAAAGGCTTCGGTATCTCCCTTCTGGGCCCAACCCACCAATGCATCGTCTGGTGCGGACAGATAGTCATTTTTCAACGACGCAGGCATGGACGACGTTCCTTCGCGGTTATTCAGTCCGGCCTGGAAGGGCCCGGCCGACGCGACCCTGGGATCTCCGGCCCGAGGAATCGGACGGGCGCCTGTCTTCGGCTGAAGCCGACGCAAGAAGCGGGTGTTTCAAAGCTTTCCCTTGCTGCTCGGCACCAGGCCCGCGATGCGGGGATCGGTCTGGCAGGCCAGGTCGACCGCTTTGGCGAAGGCTTTGAAGAGGCTCTCGACGACATGGTGCGGCTCGCCGCCGTAGAGCATCTCCAAGTGCAGGTTGCACCGGGCCTCGTTGGTGAAGCCTTGGAAGAATTCTTTCGCTAGACCGAACCGGAAGGCCGAGGACATGTCCTGGGTCTTGTCGGCCAAGGGGATCCGTCTTTGGGCGAGTGCGTCCATCCCGCGCCAGACCAAGAAGGGCCGTCCGCTGAAATCGATCACGCATCGGGCCAAGCATTCGTCCATCGGGACGAACGCTTCCCCGGTGAAGGGGTTCTTCGGATGGAAACCGTTGCCGTAGCGCCGGATGCCCCGTTTGTCGCCGAGCGCCTGGACGAACGCTTGGCCGAGCGCGATACCGCAGTCCTCGACCGTGTGGTGGGCGTCGATATGGAGGTCGCCTTTGCAGCGGAGCTTCAGGTCGCAGACCGAATGCTTGGCGAACGCCGTGAGCATGTGGTCGAAGAATCCGATGCCGGTCTTCACATCGGCCTTGCCCTTGCCGTCGATGGCCAAGGTCAGGGTGATGTCCGTCTCGGATGTGGCGCGTCGGATGGACGCGGTGCGCAGAACCATGGGCCAAGCTAGCCGCGACGTTCCGTCCACGGACAAGGTTTTTGTTTGACCCCTCGCTCCCGGACAGGCGGCAAT
>CAIWVP010000100.1 GCA_903916195.1 uncultured Verrucomicrobiota bacterium
GGACCTTCTCCGGATCGGTCGTCGCGAAGAGGAACTTCACGTGGGCCGGTGGTTCCTCGAGCGTCTTCAGCAGCGCGTTGAACGCCGCCGTCGAGAGCATGTGGACCTCGTCGATGATGTAGATCTTGAACTTCGACGAGGCCGGGGCGAACCGCGCCGTCTCGCGCAGCTCGCGCACCTGTTCGACACCGTTGTTGGATGCGCCGTCGATCTCCAGGACGTCGAGCGACCTCCCTTGGGTGATCTCCTGGACCCGGGGATCATCATCGGAGAACCGGGCGTCCGGGCCGCCGGTGCAGTTGAGCGCCTTGGCGAAGATCCGGGCGAGGGTCGTCTTGCCCGTGCCGCGGGGCCCGCAGAACAGATAGGCATGGGCGATGCGGCCGGCCTTGATGGCGTTGGCCAGCGTCTGGGTGACGTGCTCCTGGCCCACGACATCCTCGAACCGCTGGGGGCGGTATTTGCGCGCTATGACCTGGTAAGACATCTGGACGCGAAGCGCCGAACGCGGAACGCGGAAGGGACCGCTCTCGCACCGGTGCAAGGCCGGCGTTCCGGATCCCGCGTCCCGCGTTCAGAGAAAAACCAGGGTGACCACGGCAGACGGGAGCAAACTACCGTTGCTGCCTTCCGGCCCTGGCGGGGTTCGTAAGTCCGCGTTCCATGGGCCCTGGCGCGGCGGATTAAGGGGAACGACCGGGCATGGAGCAAGCGGGTAATTCCTCCGCATCGATATTTGGTCGTCGCGGTTGCCGGCGCTCCGCACGCTGCCACCCTTGCCGCCTCATGAGCCGAAGCAAGAACGTGTCGGGCGGACCGTTGAAAGAATGTTGCAGCGACCCGATGACCGGGTTCTTCCGGGACGGCAGCTGCCGCACCTGCCCCGAGGACCTCGGGGCCCATGTCGTCTGCACGGAGGTCACCGAGGAATTCCTCCGTTTCAGCCGCGCGCGAGGCAACGACCTGTCCACGCCCGTGCCGGCGTACGGGTTTCCCGGACTGCGTCCGGGTGATCGTTGGTGCCTTTGCGCGGCGCGCTGGAAGGAGGCCTACGACGCGGGCTGCGCGCCGCCGGTGATCCTGGGCGCGACCGAGGAGAGCGTCCTGGAGCACATACCGCTCGGAGAACTCCAGGAGCACGCCACGGCGTGAGGGGGCGGGAAGTCCCGCGTGCGACGATCCGGAGATCAGAGCAGCGTGAGAGATCCCGCGACCGCGGCGGCGGCCCAGAGCACGCCGACCGCCCGGGGTTTCGTGAGCCCGGCGCGGACGAGCCGGTGCGAGAGGTGGTTCGTGTCGCCCAACCAGAACGGCCGCCCGGCCAACGTCCGGACGCAGACCACGCGTGCCAGATCGACCAGCGGGACGGCGAGGATGAACAGCGGGCTCAGCACGGCGAGACGCGACGGCGCGGCCAGCTTCGCCGAATAAAAATGGGGCAGGATGGCCAGCACGGCGAGCAGGTAGCCGACGAGATGGCTCCCGGAATCACCGAGGAACACCGATGCCCGCGGAAAATTGTACGGCAGGAACCCGGCCAATGCCCCGGCCACCAGCAGCGCCAGCGAGGCGACGAGATACTGGCCGTTGCGCGCGGCGAGGAACGCGATCCATGCCGCGGCGACCAGCCCCAGCCCGCCGCACAGGCCGTTCATGTTGTCGTTGAAGTTCAGTGCGTTGGTCACCGTGAGGATCCAGAGCACCGTGACGGCATAGCTGAACAGGAGGCTGGGCACGAAGAGCGTCACGCGCACCCCGGCGGCGGCCACGAGCAGGGCCACGGCACTTTGTCCGGCGAACTTCACCGCCGGGCGCAGCTCGTGGCGGTCGTCCCACCAGCCGAGAACGACCATGCCCAAGGCACCGAAAAGGATCGCGACCAACTGCGGGCCGCGTCTACCGAGGCCGTAGCTCAGCTTCTCGGCGGCCTCCTTGTCCAGCAACTGGAGCTGAACCACCGCGACGGAGCCGAGCACGACCAATGCGATGCCGGTGAACACGGCGAGGCCGCCGGCAAGCGGGATCGGCGTATGGTGGATCTTGCGGTGGCCGGGATCATCTACCAGACCGGTCCGCTCGCACCACGCCCGCCAAAGCGGGAGCGAAGCCGCGGTGGCGACGAGCGCGCCGAAGAAGGCGAGCAGATAGGCGTTCAGGGGAAAGGCCACGGGCGGAGATGGGCTCTAGGAGACGGGAAGGGGGACACCGCGTGCGGCGGCGAGGCGGAGGTAGAGCGCGTGCTGGTCGTCCACGAGCCGGCCGATGGTGAAACGCTCGCGGACGAAGGCGCGGCCGTTCTCGCCGAGACGGGCGCGCAGATCGGGGCCGGCCGCCAACTGCGCGAGCCGACGGACCAGCGTCGCGTGGTCGCCCGGTGGGACGAGGAAGCCGGTCGTGCCGTCGTGGCAGACCTCGCCCGCGCCGTCGCAATCGTAGGCCACGACCGGTTTTCCCGCCGCGAGCGCCTGCGGCAAGGCGCGCGGCAGGCCTTCGCGGCGCGAGAGGTGGACGAGGCAATCCATCAATCCGACGTATCGCGGGACCTCGGACGGTGGCACCAGGCCGGTGAAGACGAAGTGCCCGGCCAAGCCCGGCGCAGCGGCCATCTTCTCGAACCGGTCGCGCCATGGTCCGTCCCCGACGAACAAGAAGCGGACGCGTGGGACCTGCCGGACCATCTCTCGCGCGATGGCGAAGACGTCGTCATGGCCTTTGAGCTCGAAGAGCCGCGCGATCTTGCCGATGACCAGGTCGCCTTCGCGCAACCCGAGCCCCGCGGCGAGCGCGGCGTCGCGCCGGACCGCGAGATACGGCGCCAGGTCGAAGCCGCTGAAGACCCGCGTGTACTGGTCGGCCCGTCCGATCCCGGCGGCGAGGTACTGTTCTGCCATGGCATCGGCCACGGTGACGAAGTGGTCGGTCACGCGCCCGGCGATCCGCTCGGCGGTGGTGAAGACCGCGTTCGCGAGCGGGCCTTGGAACGCCCCGAAGCTCGGTCCATGGATGCCGTGGACGATGATCGGGACCCCGGCCTTCCGCGCCGCGAGCCGACCCAGGATCCCGGCCTTGCCGCTGTGGGTGTGGACGAGGTCGGGGCGCTTCTCGCGGAAGAGCGCCACAAGCCGGCGGTAGGCGAGCCGATCGGTCCACGGCCGCACCGCCCTGACCAGCTCGGGCACCCGCGTGAGGCAACCGGCGGCGGCCATCACCGGTTCGAGGGAACCTTCGCGTCCGGTGGTCGGGCCGGCGACCAGGTCGACCTCGAGGCCGGGCTTCGCGCGCAGCCCGAGGACGGACGCGATGGTGTTCTCCTGGGCGCCGCCGACGATCAACCGTGTGATGACGTGGGTGACGCGCACGGCGCAGAACTCACCGGCCGCTCTTAAGGCGGGCGACGCGGGCGACGACCGACGCGTACTCGGCGGTATCCTTCGGCGCGACCGCGATGTAGCGCTCGAAGTGTTTGATCGCGGCGGCGGTGTCCTTCTTGCGATCGGCGATCTCGCCGAGCCCGAACTGGAAGATATGCCGTTCCGGATGTTTTCCGGCGAGCTTCTCGTAGTCGCGTCGCGCTTCGTCGAGCTTGCCGGTCTGCAGCAGGCAGATCGCCCGGTTCGCCCGTGCGACCTCGTTCTCCGCATCCTGCCGGACGAGCTTCTCCAAAAGCGGCAAGGCTTGGTCGAACTGGTTCCGTCCCATCGCGATGATCACACGTCGCGAAGCGATGGTGGCGTCGTCCGGCTGCATGAGCGCCCATTGGTCGAGAGCCTTGATCGCGTCGTCGGGACGGCCCGATTCGATGTAGAGCTGGCTGAGCAGGTCGAGCGGGTCGGCTGCATCGGGCAACGTGCGCCGGGCCTGGAGGAGAAGCTTCTCGGCTTCCGGACGGCGTCCGAGGCGGAAGAGGGCGGTGGCCTCGAGGCGGATGAGCTTGGACTGGTCGTCGAGCTTCAAGGTCTCCTTGGCGCGCAGGTCCGCGGCGGCGGCGAGCGCCATCGTCGGTTCACCCGCGGTGAGGCAGGCCCCGATGTATCCGAGCGCGGCAAGCGTGAACGTGGGATCCAGCTGGTGCGCGCGGAGGAAACGGATGGCGGCTCCGCGGGCGAGCTGGTCGGCGGATTGTTCGAGCGCACGGGCGCTCATGAACAGGAAGCGCGGCTCGTCGACCGGCCCTTTTTCCGCGAAGATGTTGCCCAAGGACCTGCCGACGAGTGGTTTACGGATCTCGTCGGTGATCGGTAGCTTGGCGCGCAAGGCGGTGTTGACGCGGGCGTTCACCTCGGCGGCCAAGCTGTCACCATCCAGTTTCCGGGCCAGAGCGAACAGCGTCGCGGCTTCGTCGAGCCGGCCGGCCTGCTGGAGATAGACGCCGCTGGTGTTGACCGAGCGGGCCCACAGCACGGCCGCCTGCTTGGCGTTGACGGCACCGAGCCTGGACGCGGTGGCGAGTTCTTCGAGCTCGCTTTGGATCCGCGTCCAGTAGGCCACCGAAGCGGCCGACTCTTCGGCGGTGAGCGGCGGCGGCCCGACTTGGCGCGGTTCGTAGCC
Organism: uncultured Verrucomicrobiota bacterium; assembly: GCA_903916195.1. Taxonomy (GTDB): domain Bacteria; phylum Verrucomicrobiota; class Verrucomicrobiia; order Limisphaerales; family UBA9464; genus CAIVQB01. The sequence continues at coordinate 4,549 of CAIWVP010000100.1, forward strand.
CTTCAACCGGAACACGGAGTCGACCGGGCGTTGCTGGAACTGCTCGAGGATGAAGTTCGAGGCCGGGTCCAAGTAGAAGGCCAGACCGTTCTTCGACGCGCGCGCCACCAGTTGGAGGAACGGCCCGGCGACGCCTTCTGTCGCCTGGGCGAACGCCGCGAGCTCGGGCCAACGCGCGCCGTGCTCGCGGAGGAGCCGTTCCCGGTACCACGGCTGTGGAGCGAACGGCGTGAAGACCAAGAGATGCGGGACGACCGACGGATCCCGCCGTAGATGCGCCGCCAGCAGCGCGTTCAGGACCGGATCGTCGACCAGGACCACGGCCGGCTTCGAGGGCAGCGGTGCGACCAAGGACCGGACGAGGTGGTCGAGCGCCGGGCCGTTGTTGGAGCGGATGACGGAGAAGTTCCGTGCCACCAGCGCGGCCGGGATCCCGACCGTCAGGGCGAGCATCAGGCCGAAAACCAACTTCGAGAGCGCGCTGAAGCCGGGCGACGGCCGTTCCCACGATTTCTCTGGCGAGTGGCCGCAGACGAGCAGGAAATAGCCGAGGAAATAGGCCGCGGCGAGCGCGGCGGTGAAGTGGAAGGTCAACAACGGGATGCCGCCGAACTGCGGGTCCAGGTGGATCATGATCCTCTGGCTGAACGCGGTGTCGAACGCCATGTAGGAGGCGATCGCCAAGAAGAAGAACTTCATCACCACGACCGCGCCGACGCTCATGAGTCGCTCGAGGCTCGAACCCTTCGTGCCGGTCCACCGGATGCCGACGAGCACCAGCGGCGCGATGTTGACCAGCGCCAGCAGGAGGAAGCGTCCCCGAGGCATCCCGAAGAGGTAGCTTTTCTGGACGACGAGATTGAAGTGCAGGATGTCCCAGAACCCGCGGGCGTCGCCCGACCGCATCTGGCCGGCCAAGGGCAGGACCAGATAGGCCGTCAGCCCGGCCGCGCCCCAAGCAACGAACCGGACCAAGAATCCCGCGTCGAGGATGGCGATCCCGCGGATCCATACCAGCGCCACTGCAGCCAACGGGACGAACCCGACCAGCGCCCAGTTTCCGGCAAGCCCGGCGCCGTAGAGGAAAGCGAACTTCCAGAGCCATGTTTCCCGGAGGTCTTGGCGGTATTCCAACAGGCATCGGATGCAGTAGGCAAAAACGAGCAGGTCGAGCATCTCGCCGGTCTGCGCCGTGGCCTGCTCCCAGAAGGTGAGCTGGAAACCAAGCAGACCGGCGGCGAAGACCGGGGGAGCCCAAGCGAACTTCGTGTGCAGCATCGTGCGGTCCGAATGGCCGCGGACGCGTTGCTCTCGGGTGCGGTCATGCGGGAGCAGGGCGGCACAGCGCGCCAGCAGGCCGGCGGCGCCGGCCGCGAAGACCGCGGCCAACAGGTTCACGGCGTACGGGAACTTCGCTTCAGGCACCCAGCGCAAGGGCAGGCCCAGCAACCAGAGCAAGGGCCGCGTCTGCATCAGAGAACCATCCCAACCGCCCAGTTGTGCGGTGGTCTCCATCGAATTGGCAGCGATCCATGGGTTCAGCGTGGCCAGATACGCCGTCAGCATGACGAACGCGATGACCCAAGGCAGGCGGTCCGGCACGAAGGCACGCGGAGGCGAGGAGGAGTCTTCCATAAGGTCGGTCGCGGGAACGTGCGGGTGCGACCCTCGTCAAGGCAAAGCAAAACCGGTCGCCAAGTGCTTACGTGACGGCCTGTCGGACTTCCGGCACGGAGATGGCGAGGGTCATCGGTCCGAGAAAACGAACCGCGGCTGGAGCTGACGGATGCCCGGTGTGCTGAAGAGCCCCGGCGGTGCCGAGTGGTCGTTGGTGGCCCCCGACGATGCGCCCATCGTGAAGCCGGCCAAAGACACCGGTCCGGTTTCCGAAGAGAGGACCTGGCCGGTGGTGCCCACGCTGTCCAGCAGGCCTGCCGGGGTTCGGGAGTGAGGGGCGATACCGGCTTGGAGCGGAAGGGGTGCCCAGACGGCGTTGTCATCCTCGGGAACGCTCCGCGCCGCTTGATACGCCGCGACTCCGACGAGCCCCGTGCCCAAACAGATCAACGCGTTGGCGCCGGCGAGGCCGCGCTGCCAGTTCAACGGCGCCAAGATCGCGCGCCACCAAGGCAGCGGGGCCGCGAACTCTGCCGCTTCGATCCGGGCGATGACTTTCGCCGAGAATCCGTTGAAGTAACCGGGCGGAGGGGTCTCGTGGCGCTTCCAAGCCAGCATCCGGCGCAGATCGGTGAAGTCTTCAGGCGGCTGTGTCATGGCTACTTTCGGAGGTCGGACAGCCACGCCTGCAACTGCTGGCGGGCATAGAAAAGACGTGAACGGACGGTCCCTGGATTGCAACCCATGATTTTAGCGATCTCGTCATGCGGAAGGCCCTGGACATCGTGCAGCACCACCACGGTCCTATGCTCTTCGGACAGCTTGAGCATGGCATCGTTCAAACTTTTCTGGAGCTCGGCCAAGCTCGCCTCGCGGCGCGGCGTGTTCTGGGAGATGAGCTCGACCAGGCCCGGGTCGTGCTCGGCGTTCTGGTCGAGGTCGTTGAGGCTGACGTGGTGCGTCCGGTGCCGGCGGGTCTTGAGGTGGTTGAGGCAGGTGTTGTATGCGACCCGGTAGATCCAGGTGTAGAACGAGGAATCCCCCTTGAAGTTCCCGAGCGCCTTCCAAGCCTTGATGAACGCGTCCTGCGCCAGGTCGTTGGCGTCCTCGTGGTTCGAGGTCAGGTGGTAGCAGAGGCCGTAGATGCGCTGCTGGTAGAGCTGGACCAGCTGATCGTATGCTCCGAGGTCACCGGACTTGGCGCGTGCGACCAGCGGCCGGTCATCCTGGGCAGCGCCAGGTGGCGGGTCGGAGGGCTGTCCGGGCGTCGCGGGCGGTTCCTTCACGGGCGACGAGGCTCAGCCACCCAGTGCGGCGGTCTGTTCCGAGAGGAAATCGGCGAGCCCGTTCAAAGAGCGCGTCGCCGGTCCGGGAGGGATCCCTACGAGAGCCGCGCGGGCGTCGGCCAAGAGCGAGTCGATCGCGGCAGCGGATTCGGCGAGCGCGCCGTGCCGCTCCAATCTGGCGCGGACGTCGCCGAACCGTTCCGGGTCCCACCGGTCGAGCCAGGAGAGGACCTCTTGTCGCTCGGATGCGCCCGCCCGCTCGAAGAAGACCAACAGCGGCAGCGTGACCTTGCCGGTCGCCAGGTCGGTGCCCAAGGATTTCCCGGCGGTCTCCTCGCTCCCGTACAGGTCGAGGCAATCGTCGTAGACCTGGTAGGCGGTGCCCAAAGCAAGGCCGTGGCGCCGCAACGCCTCCTGCTCCGCCACGGTGCCGCCTGCCAGCTTGGCACCGAGTTCGCAGGCCAGGCCGAAGAGCTCGGCGGTCTTCATCTCCAGCACCTTGAAATACTCCGCACGCCCCAAGGTCCAGCGCCTTCGCCGGTGCGTCTGGAGGATCTCGCCGGTGCAGACGGTGCCGGTGGAACGCGCGATGGCGCGGCTGATGTCGGTGGTCGAGAAATCGGACGCGAGCTTCAGGGCATGGGCGAACAGGCAGTCGCCCAAGAGCACCGAGACCTGGTTGCCCCAGCGCGCCGAGAGGGTGGGCTGGCTGCGGCGCATCGTCGCGGCGTCCATGATGTCGTCATGCACCAGGGTCGCGAGATGGATCATCTCGATCACGACCGCGATCTTCACGAGCTCGTCGCCTCCCGGCCCGATCGTCCCGCCCGCGAGTGCCACCAACGTCGGGCGGAGCTGCTTGCCCTGGTTGGCCAGCGCGTAGCGGGCGTACTCGGCGATCTCCGGTTCGAAGGCGTCCGCCTGCCCCGCCAACCGTTCGGAGACGTCCGCCAAGAACGGCCGCACGGGTGCGACGACGTCTTCCCAGGTCGTTTTGGCCGGGAAGCCGCTGCGTGTGTGAACCTCCAAAATAGGGGAAAGGACCTCCATCGTGCTCAATGATAGTAGGGTTCGTCCAAAACGGGGTCAACGCAAGCAAACGGATGAAGTGCGGCCCGGGATCCGGAGCGTCCCGCTTCCGTGAGGGTCTTGGAAGGCGGTGCAGGTCGTAGGCGCCCGGCGACGGGGTCCGCCCAGCGCCCGGCCCATACCCCGTGCCGTTGCCATGCACGGTGTCCGGACACACCGCGATATCCGGCGACGACGGGCGTGTTTCGCGCGGGGCGAGCGCCGCTGGCCTCCGCCAGGAGAGACCGGGCCGGCGATATCGGACGCGTGTCTTTGGTGGATTCCGCCGCGCTTGTCCCCAATCCTCGGGGCCAGATGTCTTCCGACCTCAGGCTCATCTCCACGGATTTCGATGGCACGATCCACACGGATTTCGGCGACGCGCCCGTGCCGATCGCCTTGCAGGACAAACTCATCGAGCTCCGCGCCCAGGGCGTGCTCTGGGTCATCAACACCGGCCGCGACCTCGCCAGCCTGATGGAAAGCATCGGCCGCGCGCGGATGAAGGTGATGCCCGATTATGTCGTGACCGTGGAGCGTGAGATCCATCAGCACGTCGGCGGGCACTACCGATCGGTCGAGCCGTGGAACAGCCGGTGCCTGCGCGACCATGCCGCCGTGTTCAGCGCGCATTCGCCGGTGATCGGTGCGTTGATGCGTTCGTTGGAAGCCCGTTTCGACGCGACCTTCTACGACGACATCTGGTCGCCGCTCTGCGCCATCGCCCGCAGCAACGTCCAGATGGACGCCATCCAAGCGGAGCTCGACGCGTTCTCAGCGCGGGTGCCGGAGCTCGTCGCCGTGCGCAACGACGTCTACGTGCGCCTGAGCCACCGCGAGTATAGCAAGGGCACCGCGCTCCAGGAGATCCAGCGGCTCGCCGGCCTCTCGCCGGCCCAGACCTTGGCGGCGGGCGACCATCTCAACGACCTGCCGATGCTCGTGCCATCGGTCGCCCGATGGATGGTGACGCTCGCGAACGGCCTGCCCCAGGTGAAGGCGCAGGTGTCCGCCCACGGTGGGTACACGGCGTCCAAGCCCGCCGGCGAAGGCGTGCTCGAGGCGCTCGAGACGCTGTTCCGCTGAAAATCGAGACGATCACCTCGAACGGATGCTACCCTCCTCCTCGTGTTGACCGACCGGTCCTGGTTCACCATCGCCGTGGCGCTCTACGGCATCAGCGCGGTCTATTCCGTGCTGCTCTGGCGGCGCGGGTTCCGCGAGGACAACCGCGTGCTCTACGCGCTGCTGTCCGGCGGCGCGGTGCTCCACACCTGCGCGATGTTCCAGCGGGGCTTCGCGCTCGACCGCTGCCCGATCAACAACCTCTTCGAGGCGTCGATGTTCATCGCTTGGACCATCGTCGCCGCCTACCTGGTGATCGGCGCGTTCCGGCGGCTGCGGTTCCTCGGCGCGTTCGCCTCGCCGTTGCTGGCGGCGATCGGTGTGTTCGCGCTGTTCCCCATGCTCGACCACCGCGGGCCGAAGCCCGAGTTCTCCCACGCTTGGGAAAGCCTGCACGCCGCGTCGGTGCTGCTGTCCTACGGCGCGTTCGGCCTCAGCGCGGTCGCGGCGCTCATGTATCTCTCGCAGGAGCATGACCTGAGGTTCCACCGGGCCCGCGCCGTGCTCGCGCTGATGCCGCCGATCCAGCGTCTGGAGAAGGTCATCTCGGGCCTCTTGGCGGCGGGGTTCGTGTTGCTGACCGCGGGCTTGGTGATCGGTGCCTGGTGGCTCAAGCAGGCGAAGGGATACTTTGTCAGCGACGACCCGAAGATCGTCTGGAGCGGGCTCGTCTGGGTCGCGTACGGCGTCCTGCTCGCGCTGCGCGGCAAACTCGGCGCCGGCGGGCGGCGTTTCGCCTGGGGCGTCGTCGGAGCGTTCGTCTTCGTGCTCCTGACCTTCTGGGGCACCAACCTCCCGTCGCCCATCCACCACCCGTGAACGTGCGATGAGCCTCGTCGTCCTCGGTCTCAGCCACCGGTCCGCCGCCGTCGATGTGCGCGAACGATTCGCCTACGCGGAGGCCCAGGTCGCGCCCACCTTGGCGAAGCTGCGGGACTCCGGTCTCGCCCGCGAGGCGGTGCTCCTCTCCACCTGCAACCGCGTCGAGCTCTACGTGGCGCCGGTCCGGTCGGTGCGCGAGGCCGCGGCGGAGCTCCGCGAGTTCCTCGTCGCCGACCGCGCGGTCTCCGGCCCGCTGGGCGGCGAACTCTACGTGCACACCGACCAGACCGGGGTCGAGCACCTGTTCAAGGTGGCCTGCGGATTGGATTCGCTCGTGCTCGGCGAGACCGAGATCCTCGGCCAGCTCAAGCAGGCCTACGACCTCGCCCTGGCTGCCGGCCACACAGGGCGGGTCCTGAACAAAGCCTTCCAAGGAGCCTTCCACGTCGCCAAGAAGATCCGCAGCGAGACGCAGATCCAGCGCGGCAACACCAGCGTCGCCTCGGTCGCGGTGGACCTCGCGGACAAGATCTTCGACGGTCTCAGCGGGCGCGACGTGATGGTCATCGGCGCCGGCGACACCAGCGAGAAGACGGCCCGCGCTCTCCTGGGCCGCGGGGCGAGGAGCCTGTTCGTCAGCAACCGCTCGTACGATCGTGCCGCGGCGCTGGCTGCCGAGCTCGGCGGCCAGGCGGTCCACTTCGACGGATGGGAGAGCGAGTTCGCGCGCATCGATATCGTCGTGAGCAGCACCAGCGCGCCGCACCACGTCCTCGACCGGCCGAAGCTGGAGCGGTTGCTGAAGCTCCGTGCTCCCCGGCCGCTGCTGCTCATCGATATCGCCGTCCCGCGGGACATCGACCCCGAGGTGCGTTTCCTCGACGGCGTCTATCTCGCGAACGTCGACGATCTGCAGGGCATCGCCGACGAGCATCTCCGGAACCGTCGCGACGAGGTCGTCCGCTGCGAGGCCATCATCCGGGAGAAGGCGCGCGGCCTCGTGGCCGGCCTCGGCTTCCCGGCCGATGGCATGCGGGCCATGTTGCTCGACCGTCCCCGCGGCGCGTGACCGGACGCCCGCCACGATGCTCTTCCGGTCACTCTCCTACGGCTCCACGAAATCCTCTGATCCCGAATGAACGGTCCCGCCACGTCTCCCGCCCCGCGCACCTCCTTCACGATCTGCACGCGCGGATCCGCGCTCGCCCTGGCCCAGTCCGAGCAGGTCCTCGCCGATTGCGAGGCGCTGTTCCCGGACCTGGATTTCGAGCTGAAGATCATCAAGACCACCGGTGACAAGCTCCAGACCGCGTCCCCGGCCGACGCCGACGGACCTTTGCCCAAGGGGCTCTTCACCAAAGAACTCGAGGTCGCGCTGCTCGGGCGCGAAGCCGACATCGCCGTCCACAGCCTGAAGGACCTTCCGACCGAGCTGCCCGACGGCCTGGTGCTTGGCGCGGTGGGCCCCCGTGCCGACGTGCGGGAAGTCTTGGTCTACCGCGACGCGGCGCATCCGCAGGACCGCTCTGCTGCCGTCGTGCCCAAGGATTGGGTCCCCGGCGCGAGGGAGCCGTTTGTCGGCCCGCCGTTCGCCACCTTGGACGACCTTCCGGCCGGCGCGGTCGTCGCCACCAGCAGCACCCGGCGCGCGGCCCAGGTGTTGGCGGTGCGCCCGGACCTGGACATCGTGCCGGTCCGCGGCAACGTGGGCACTCGGTTGCAGAAGGCTGCCGACCCGCACGTCTTCGACGCGACCTTGCTCGCTGCCGCCGGGCTTTCGCGTCTCGGCCTGGACGTCGGTCCGCGCGGCGAACTCCGTGTCGACCCGCGTCTGACACCTCGCGAGCGGGCGCTTGTCGCTGCGCCGCCGCCCGGCTTGCTCGCCACCATCCTTGAGCCGGAGGAGATGCTTCCGGCGGTGGGGCAGGGGGCCGTGGCCCTCGAGATCCGTTCCGACGACCCCGAGGTCGCCCAGATCTGCGCCGGGCTCAACCACGTCAACACGCTCCGTTGCGTCACCGCGGAGCGTGCTTTCCTCCGGGCGATGGGCGGCGGTTGCCAGAGCCCGGTCGCCGCCTACGCCCGGATCGTCGGTCATCAGGTCCACCTCCGCGCGTCCAGCTATCGGGACGGCGTCGGAAAGCACGCCGAGGGGAAACGTCCCGTCCGCGAAGCGGCGAAGCTCGGCGAAGAACTCGCGGCGCGTTTGAAGTGAGGCGGGCCTCCGGCCGGGGCGATCCCGCGGCAACGAGCACGCGGGCGGTGGCCGCGGATATGGGCCCGCGTCACCGCTTCTTCGTCCGGGACCGCAGTTCCGGGACCTTCGTGCGCACGTAGTGGAAGAGGTACTGCTGGGCGTAGCCGGCGTTCGGCCCGAAGTGGGTCTCGGTGAAGCGCCGCAGCCGGTCGGGCTTCGGCTCGCGCTTCGGGAAGTAGAGGAAACGCAGGGCCTTCAGCACCCAGACGTCGACGGGGAAAGCGTCCTGCCGCCCGTAGGCGAACAGCAGCACGCAATCGGCGATCTTACGCCCGACGCCCGGGAATCGCATCAGCGCCGCGCGCGCGTCGTCGGTGGAAAGGGCGTGCAGCGCGTCGAGGTCGATCTCGCCGGCGGCGAGCATCCCCGCGGTCCCGAGCAGGTATTTGGCGCGGAACCCCAGCTTGCAGGCGCGCAGTTCCGCTTCGGTCGCGGAAGCGAGCCGTACGAAACTCGGGAACGCATGCCACGTCTCCGGCCCGCCGCCCGCGACCGGATCGCCGAACCGGTGCGACAGCAGGGCGACACATTGCTGGATCTGCACGATCTGCTTGGTCGAGCTGAGGATGAAGCTGGCGAGGCATTCCCACGGTTCTTGTCGGAGCAGACGCAATCCAGGGCAGGCCGCGACGGCCGCACGCATCGGAGCGTCGTCCGGGAAGGTCGCGATGACCGCCGACAGGTCCTCTTCGAGACGCAGATATCCGGTGAGCCACGACCACTCGGTGCAGGGCAGGGCGGTCCGGGCTTCGACGGTCGCATCGCGGACGGTCAACCGCACCCATCGGCCCGCGACCACGCCTTCCCAGCCTTCGCCGACTGCGCGCCAACGGAAGGCCTGTCCGCTACCCAACGTCGTCGCAAGATCGTGGTCCTGCAGCGGGAAGACCGCGGAGGTCTCAGCGTTTTCCACGGCAGGCGAAGAGCTGGAAGTGGCGCCACGCCCGCGAAGGGTCCGGGTCGTCGTGGACGGTCCCGATCTCGGCGACCTGCTCGAACTCGGCGAGCAGCTGCGGCGGGACCGGTTGGTGTTCGTCCGTCTCGAGCACGTAGAGCGCGTTCTCGCTGCGCCGGTCGCGGTGATCGTATTCGGGCCAGAACCAGAACTGGTTCTCGGGATGTCGGGTCGCTTTCACCGTCACCATCGGCCTGGCTGTGCCCACCGCGCGCTTCGCTTCCGGGATGTAGAAGCTCAACATGCCGGCGCGGCCGTAGTGGTCGGTGATGATGTAGACGGGCTTGCCGTCCTCCTTCTCCATCTTGGCGCGGGCCGCCGCGACCTGCGGCGCGAGCTGGTGGTAGCCGCGCACGCGGTTCAGCGGATCGATCTTCCGGGGCAACTGCCAGCCTGTGGCTTTCCCGATCAGCTGTGTGTCGTGCAACAGCACCACGACCGGCAGGCCGAGGCACAAGGCGTAGGTGACGAACTTCCGTGGTGCCTTGGATCCGGCCGCCGCGCGTGCATGCCAATAGAACGCGCCCAGCAGAGCCAACGGCAGCACGCCCGGGACGATCCAGTTGGGAAGGACCCGGGCACGGAAGGTCAGCGCGATGTAGAAGATGAAGACCGGTGCGCCGAGACAGAAGAGATAGCGCAGCAGCATCGGTCGCGAAGCAGAGGCACCGCGGGATCCGGTCGCCGGTTCCCGCCAGAACCGGAAGCAAGCGATCCCTGCGGCGACGACCAGCACGGGGTTGAGCAGTCCCCAGACCGCGCCGACGAGGTCGCCGAAGAACCGCAGCGTCGGGTGCCACTCCTGGGCGAGGCCGCCGCGTTCGCCAAGGTGGGTCACGGTGATCCATCCATGCTGCTGGTTCCAGAGGAGCACCGGGAGCGTGCAGGCGAGGTTCACCAGCAACGCCAGCCACGGTCCCGGCCGGCGCAAGCGGATCCGGGCCGGCGGCCAGATCACGAAGAACAGCGCCACCGACGCCCAGAGGAACGGCGAGCTGTACTTGCTGAGGAAGGCGCCGCCCCACCACAGGCCGGTCCATAGCCACTGCTTGGTGGAGTCCTCGGTGATCGCCTTCCAACCGCTCATCATCGCGGCGGTCCAGAAGAGCACGAGCAGCGGGTCGATGGTCATCAGCACGCTGCCGACGCTCAGCAGCGGCGCCGCCGTGACCATGAGCACGAAGAGGAAGGCCGTCCGCGCGTCGGCGTGGGTCGCGACGAAGCGCAGCAGCATCAATCCGAGCACGGCCGCGAAAACCGGCGAAAGGAAGCGCACCCCGAGCTCGGTGTCGCCGAAGAGGGACGTGCCGATCCATTGCGCGACGGCGATGCCGGGCGGCTTCGAGTAATAGGACAACGCGAGGTGCTTCGACCAGATCCATTGGTACGCCTCGTCCTCGCTGAGCTCGATCACGGCCGCGCGCAGATACAGCAGTCGGACCACGAGCAGGACGCCGATGAGCAGGTATCCGGCGCGGATCCAATGCCGCCCCAGGTCCGCCGGATCTTCCCGGCCGGCCGGCACCGGGTCGCCGCGGAGCGACGGCAGGCGTCCCCACCAGAGCGGGAACATCCATCGCCCGAGCGACCGCCAAAGCGCCTCCGTGCCGTAGGTGGCCCCGATACCGGCCAGCGCACCGAACCCCCAACCGGCCAGCACGTCGAGCGGATGGTGCGCGCCGTTGTAGACGCGGGAGACGCCCACCCCGACGGCCAACGGCACCGCGAAACGCCAGCTTCGCCGGTAGAACAGCACGGCGACCGCCGCAACGGCCGCCGCGTTCGCGGAATGGCCGCTGGGGAACGAGCCGAGCGGGTTCCCTTGGCCGACCAATAGGCGGGTCTCGGGATGGTCGACGTAAGGCCGCGCCCGGCCGACGGCCTTCTTCAGCGGCCGGACCGCCACACTGTCGCCCAACAACAGCGCCACCGCCGCCACGAGGACGAAGGCGCGGCCGCGCGAGCCGCCCTTGGCCAGCAGCCAGACGATGCCGAGCACCACGATCGGCAGCGAGAACCGGTTCCCCGTGAGGAACGGCATGACGACATCCAGGACCGGGTTCGCGATCGTCTGGTTGACGGATCGGAACGCGGCGAGGTCGAGGGCGGAAAGCCAGTCCATTGTTCCGTTGATAGTACCGGAGACCTGGACCGGATGGCAGGTGGAATCCGCACGGCGAAGAGGACGGAACCGTCTTCGCCCATCGTGGATACCCGGAGCACCCATCGCATCGGGTCGGCCTTCGAGGACCTGCTTCGTCCTTTTCGGGTAACCTCTTCGCGGCGACGTTTCAGGAAACCGCGTATGGACCCACTCTCCTCGTCCTCTCGCTGCCCCGGATGCGCCTGTTCTTTGGATCCGGGCCGGGCGCAGGGGCTCTGTCCGCGCTGCTTGCTCGCCCGTGCTGCCTTCGGCACCGGGCCGGAGCCGTCCGGTCCGACCGTGCCGCCTCCGCCCATCGAGGCGGTCGCGGCGGCGTTCCCGCAGTTGGAGGTCACCGGGTTGATCGGCCGCGGCGGCATGGGCGTGGTCTACCGGGCACGGCAGAAGTCGCTCGACCGATGGGTCGCTCTCAAGTTGCTCGCTCCGGGTCGCGAACAAGACCCGGCGTTCGCCGAGCGCTTCGCCCGCGAGGCACGGGCTCTGGCGGCGCTGAACCATCCGAGCATCGTGACGGTGCATGATTTCGGTTTCGCCACGTCGCCGTCGGCGGGGGAGCCGGGCGGGTTCTACTTCCTCCTGATGGAGTTCGTGGACGGCGTGAACCTGCGTCAGGCGATGCAGGCAGGACGCTTCACGCCGGAACAGGCGCTGGCCATCGTGCCCCCGGTCTGCGCGGCGCTGCAGTTCGCCCATGATCGGGGGATCGTCCATCGCGACATCAAGCCGGAGAACCTGCTGCTCGACAAAGACGGCCGCGTGAAGATCGCCGACTTCGGCATCGCGAAGATGCTCGGGGCCGCAGCCAGCGGTCCGGTGCCCGGGCCGGCGGATGCCGTCGCGACGCCGGATGCCCCGTCTTCCGTCGCCGGCCCGACCCAGGTCTCCGCCGCGGGCACGCCCCAATACATGGCACCGGAGCAGCGCGAGGCGGGCGGACGTTCCGACCACCGTGCCGACATCTACTCGCTGGGCGTCGTGCTCTACGAGTTGCTGACCGGCGAACTGCCGGGCGCGCGGCTGGAACCGCCGTCGCACAAGGTGCAGATCGACGTGCGGCTCGACGAGATCGTGCTCCGGGCCTTGGCGGTCCGGCCCGAGATGCGGTTCGCCACGGCGGGGGATTTCCGCGCGCAACTGGACACCGTCGCCGCGACGCCGCGTCCCGGGAATTCCGCAGCCCCGGCGCCGTCGGTCTCGCCGCGGCCTCTGAGGTCGACCACCGCGATCCTTACCACGCCGGAAGCCCTCCGGACCTTGGAGGGGCAGTTCTTCGCCTACCGTTCCCGTGGCCAGCTGGTGCTGGACGAACAGCGGTTGACCCACCTTCGGGACGGGGACCAGACCGTCATCCCGCTCGCCGCGGTCCGCGATGTGAGCATCGAGCAGTACCCGCGGGGGATGAACCCGGCCGGCATCCATTTCGTCGGCGTCCGCTACGAAGAAGCGGGGCAGATCCGGCACGCCGTGATCTCGCCGATGAAAAGCCTGTTCGCGCTGCCGTCGACCTGGAACGCGCTGGTCGCCGAATGGCATCGCGCGATCCGGGACGCCGTCACCTCGGCCACCGGGAAAGAGCCGGGCTCGACTCCTTGCGGCGCGCTCCCCGGAACGGTCGGCACCGCCGGGATCCGCATGGTCATGGTGATCGCAGCGGTGGTGCCGATGCTGACCCTCTTTTTCTCCCTGATGATGTTCAGGAGCCCCCGCAAAGAAGGCGAAGGCATGCATCTGCTGTTCTTCCTCCTGGCGATGGTGGTGGGTGGCTTTGTCGCCAGGCAGTTGCTCTGGAGATGGTTCCGGAAGCCGGAACCTGCGGGACCGGTCACGTTCGGGCCGTGGTGCCGGGTGGCTGGGACACTGATGGTCATCGGGGCCGTGGCGGGCGGAGCCGTGCTGACGGCAAAGACCCGTCGGACCGGCTGGGTCGACCTTCTTCCGGTGGTGCCTCTGGCCTTGGCGGGGTTGTGGTTGTTCGTCCGCTCCCGTCCACCACGCGGGACCCAGGGGAGGTCGTCTCCTTGGATGCGATGGCTCGGTGCGGCGTTGTTGTCGCTCGGCCTTCTGACCGGAGGCGTGGGCGTCTGGGCCAGCATCGAAGTCTCGCGGGAGATCTCGACCGGGAGCGGATGGAATCCTACCCCGGCCGAAGCATTTTTCACCTTCGCAATCTGGCTGCTCAGCATCGGGAGCCTGGTTGGAGGATCGGTAGCGATGGCGTTCGCCCGACCGCGATCGGGGACGGGTGGCTGGCGCCGCGATGCCGGCGTCGTGCTCTTGGTTCTCGGTGGCCTGTGTCCGGCGACGGCGGTCGCCTATCTCGCGGCCGCCCTGCCGACCTACCAAGCGAAATCGTTTTTCCAGATCGACGACACCCAGGCTTGGCTCGAGCTTCAGGCGTTGTGGGACCGAACCCCGCTGGGGAGGGATCCCGCGCTGCGATTGGTCCCGATCCGGCTCACCCGCCTCTTCGAGCTGAGAGCGACCGACACCACGCCTGAAGGCGCGTTGAGGCGGGCGGAGGAGGCGTTCCAAACGCTCCGCACGGACAAGATCGGAGCCGGTCTCGTGCTCATCGACACGCCGGTAAAACCGACTCGAGCGGTTGGTCCCAACTATTGGATGGTGATGTCCAATGCGATTCTTGGGTCGATCCTGCTAGGATTCCCCGGCCTATGGCTCATCGGACGACGGGGTCTTCTGATGGTCTCGCTCGGGTTGCTCATCGTGATGGCAGTCGGAGTTGCGGCCTCGGTGCTCTCCATGACCGGGCAACCCGCGCCGCCGCCGCCGACCCTGCAACGGGTCCCGGAACCCAGCCGCTGACCCCCATGGGAACCACCGATTCCTCCACGTTTGTCACGACCCGTTGGACTCGGGTCCTCGCCGCCCGCGGCGGTTCCGATGCGTCGCGCGTGGCCTTGAGCGAGCTGTGCTCGTCGTACTACGGACCAGTCGTCGCCTTCCTCGCGCACACCGGATGCGGCGACGATGAACCGCGCGAGGTGGCGCACGATTTCTTCGCCCGCCTGCTGGCGCGCGACGAATTGGCCGGCGTCGATCCGGCGCGCGGGCGGTTCCGTTCCTACCTGCTCGGTGCCTTGAAGCACTTCGCGGCGAACCGCCGGGTCCGCGCGGCGCGGGAGAAGCGCGGCGGGGATGCCGAGCATCAGCCTCTGACGACCGGGACCGACACCGGGACGGAGCTGCCGATCGCCGCGGGAGCGCCGTGCCTGGAACAGGTGTTCGACCGGGAATGGGCGGTGGCGATCGTCGAGCGCGCCCTGGCGGTCCTGGCGGATGAAGCCGCGTCAGCGGACACTTCCGAGCAGTTCGCTGTTCTGAAGGCGTGGCTGTCCTTCGGCGACATCCCCGGCTTGCAGTCGGATGCCGCCGTCCGGCTCGGGATCAACGAAGGCGCGGTGAAGGTCGCGGTGCACCGGCTGCGCAAGCGCTTCCGGGAAGTGGTCCGCGCGGAGGTCGCCCAGACCGTCCCGGCCGGCGACGATGTCGAAGCCGAGCTGCATCATCTCGTCGAGGCGTTGGCGCTTCAGCCGGCGGGATAGGGTCTCCGACCTTCACCGGTCCCACGGTTCGGCGCGGTGCTCCGCGCAGTCCTCGCGGTCACGCGACCGTGAGCGGACCGCTGAACACGGTGAGGCTGATGACCTCGGTGAGTGCGACGTGCGGGCCGTGACGCTCACCTTTCGGTGCGAAGAAGCAGGTGCCGGGTCCGTAGGTCACACCGCTCTCTTCCCAACTGCCGCTGAGCACGTAGGCCGTCTCATCGGCGAGCGGATGGATGTGCGCCGGAACGGTCGTGTTCGCAGCGAATTTCCGGAGCACGGTCACGCCGCCGGTGGCTTCATCGCGGTGGAGCAGCTTCAACTCGACACCCGGATAGGGGCCGGGTCGCCACGGAGTCGCTTCGGCATCGGATACGTGCTGGAACATGGTCCCGACCGTATCGCGTCCGAGCGAGGTCGGCGAGGTCGGCGATTGGCGGACCGGACAAACCGGCGCTGTCGGTCGCCCCGAATCACAGTTCTCCGATGAAAGCCCGGCGCGCCACCGGCTTCATCGATGTCCTCTTCAGCGCGGGCCTGCCGCGCTGCCGACGGCATCGGACCAGCGCCCGCCGGCCAGCCGGTCGCGCAAGCCTTCGACGACCTCGCGCACGATCCCCGGGCCTTCGAACACCAGGCCCGAATAGATCTGCACCAACGAGGCGCCGGCGGTGATTTTCTCCCAGGCGTCCTCCGCGCTGAAGATGCCGCCGACGCCGATGATAGGAAGGCGGCCGTTGGTCTGCCGGTGGAGATGCCGGATGACCTCGGTGCTGCGGGCTCGCAGGGGACGTCCGCTGAGGCCGCCCGTCTCGGAGTAGGTCCGAGCACCGGCGGCATCGGAGGTCGCGGGCCGGGCGAGGGTGGTGTTGGTGGCGACGATGCCCGCGAGGTCGCGCGGTCCGGCGAGAGCGACGATCTCGTCGAGCGCCTCGAAGCTGAGGTCGGGCGCGACCTTCACGAGGACGGGCCGCGGCGGGACGGGTCCCGAGTGGTTGATCGCCTGGAGCGCGGCGAGGATCTCGTCGAGCGCGGCTTTGTCCTGCAGCTGGCGAAGGTTCGGCGTGTTCGGCGAGCTGACGTTGACGACGAAGAAATCGGCCAGACCCCGCAGCGCGCGGAAGGAATCCGCGTAGTCCTTCGTCGCCTGCTCGATGGGGGTGATCTTCGATTTGCCGAGGTTGATCCCGACCGGGTGCGCCGGCCACAGACCGTCGGCGCGCCATCGGGCGAGGCGCCGGGCGAGCGCGGTCGCGCCCCCGTTGTTGAAGCCCATGCGGTTGACCAACGCCTCGTCGGCCACGGCGCGGAACATCCGCGGCTTCGGGTTGCCGGTCTGGGGATGCCAGGTCACGCCGCCGAGCTCGCTGAAGCCGAAGCCGAAGGCCTTCCACATCGGCACCGCCGCCGCCTGTTTGTCCATGCCTGCCGCGAGGCCGACGGGATTGGGGAAGCGCAGGCCGAAGGCCTCGACCGGCAACTCCGGGACGCCGCACACCGCCTCGACCAGACGGCACATCGGCGCGCTCCGGCTCACGGCGGCGAGCCCGGCCAGGGTGCGGTTGTGCACCGCCTCGGAATCCTGTGCGAAGAGGACCGGGCGGGCGACGTTGCGGTAGAACCAGCTCATGCGCGGACTCTCTCAAAGAGACCGCGGAGTGCCAGCTTCCGTGAAGGCCGCTGCGCCGATGGATGTGCCGACGTTCCCGGCCGGTCATCCGCGCCGCGCAGGATCGCGGCTTCGTCTGTCGCGGTCAGACGCGGTCGTCGCACAGCATCTCGGCCATCGAAGGGTCGAGCGCGGGGACGCCGGTCCGCAGCGCGACGTCCTGCCGTTCGCGGAAGCTGTCATCGATGAAGATCGCCGGACGATCGGTGACATGGTCCGCCTTGGATCCGTCGGCCTTGAGGTGGACGACCTGGTCGAACAAGCCGTCGAGCCGGTGCCGGCGCAGCGTCGTTGGCAGATCGCCGGCGTGGCGCGTGAGCAGCACGATCCGGACGCCTCGGTTCAGGCATTGGTAGAGCAGCTTCATCAGCTCGGGGTTCACCTGCCCGCGGACGATCAACGTGTCGTCGAGGTCGATGTAGACCGTGCGATAAGCGAAGCCGTGGCGGAAGCGGCTGACCAGCGCGCGGTCGATGCCGGTGACGCCGGGGACCGCGGCGACGGTGGTCGGGAGGCGGTCGGCCTCGTAGAGGCTGAGCAGGGGCAGGTTCACGCCGTTGGCGCGGCTGAGCCCGGAAGTGCCGCCGATCCGCGGCGCCACCTCGAGCAGCTTGAGCTCCCCGTCGCGGTCGGCCTTGACCTGGTAGAACCACGCGCCGTGGAGCGGGAGACGCGACGCGATCCGCCGGGCGTAGTCCTCGAAGCGAGGGTCCTGGACGAGCACCGAATCCACGGCGATGCCGTTGCGCACGCGCCTCCGCTGCCGGCCGCTGGCGTACAGGAGGCCCCGGTCCCGGTCGGAGAAGCAATCCACCGTGTGCTCGGCGCCGGGCAGGTGCTCGACGATGATGCGCGTGGTGTCCTCCGCCAGCAGCGCGCGGAGACGACCGACGTCGTCGGCGCGCGCGGCGTTGTGGGAGCCTTGGCCGCGATCGGGCTTCACGAAGACCGGGAACTCGGCGACGTCCTCCGGCGACGCGTAGAGCCGCGGCACGGGCACCGTGCCGGCGAACAGCCGGAGCGTTGCTGATTTGGAACGCGTCAGGCGGCAGGTCTCGAGCGGGGACGTGACGATCTTCGCGGGGATCTGTCCGGCGTTCTCGGCGAGCGCGACGGTCACGTCGTCGTGCGCCGGGAAGATGTGTGTGATGCGGTTCTCTTCGACCACCTTTGCGAGAGCCCCGATCCAGCCTTCCTCGTGGACCGACGGCACGACGAGATGTCGGGCGAACACGTAAGGCGCGTGGTTGGAGACCGCCGCGCCGCCGGAGAACAGCTCCACGTCCTTGTTCCATGCCAGCGCCTGGCGGAGTTCCAGACCGATCTCCGTCCCTCCGGGCAAGATGAGGACGCGCCATCGCGG
Organism: uncultured Verrucomicrobiota bacterium; assembly: GCA_903916195.1. Taxonomy (GTDB): domain Bacteria; phylum Verrucomicrobiota; class Verrucomicrobiia; order Limisphaerales; family UBA9464; genus CAIVQB01. The sequence goes on from CAIWVP010000100.1 coordinate 22,438, forward strand.
TTGCGGCGGGGCGGGGGAGGTGGACGAGGGAGATGGAGTCATCGGTCGCGGCCGGAATCTGGGCGGATTCCGGGGGCTGCTCAAGTCCTGAGCCCGCGTGATCCGGTGCGTTGCGTCGCCCGTCTTTTGGGTCCAGCCTCGGGTTGCCATGCCCGCGCTGATCAAGCCCGCGTTCCGACCGTACATCCCCGCCGCGTCGCACCTCCGGGAGCTGAGCGTCCGATCCATCGTGGTCGGCACGTTGCTCGGGATGATCTTCGGCATGTCGTCGCTCTACCTGACGCTGAAGGTCGGACTCACCGTGAGCGCGGGCATCCCGGTCGCGGTGATCTCCATCACCCTGTTCCGGTTGTGGGCGAAGTTCGGCGGACGCGACGCCACCATCTTGGAGCACAATCTGGCGGCGACCGCCGGTTCCGCGGGCGAATCCATCGCGTTCGGCGTGGGCGTGACCATGCCGGCGATCCTGATCCTCGGCTTCGACCTGGAGATCTCCCGCGTGCTGCTGGTGGCGGTGCTGGGCGGGTTGCTGGGCATCCTGATGATGATCCCGCTCCGGCGCGCGCTGATCGTGCAGCAGCACGGCGAGCTGAAGTATCCCGAAGGCACGGCCTGCGCCGAGGTGCTCAAGGCCGGGGCCAACGCCGAATCCCGCGCGGCGGCCGACCCGGTCTACCACGACGCGAAGAACATCGCCGGCATCAACGCGAAGACGATCTTCGCGGGCTTCGGCCTCGGGCTGCTCTACAAATCTGTGCAGGTCGCCGGGAAGCTCTGGAAAGAGGTCCCCGAGAAAGTTTTCGGGGCGCCGCTGAAGGCCGGTTCGATCTCGTGCGAGATCTCGCCGGAGATGCTCGGCGTCGGCTACATCATCGGCCCGCGCATCGGCGGCGTGATGGCCGCCGGCGGCGTGATGAGCTACCTGCTGCTCATCCCGATGATCAAGTTCTTCGGCGACCCGCTCAACGATCCGCTCGCGCCGGCCACCACGCTCATCCGCGAGATGGGACCCAACCAGGTGCGATCGGCCTACGTGCTCTACATCGGTGCCGGCGCCGTCGCGGCCGGCGGGCTCATCAGCCTAGCGCGCGCTTTACCGACCATCTGGCGCGGGCTCAAGGCCGGCCTTTCCGACATCACCGGGATCGGCCACGACCAACCGGCCCCGCCAACCGGGACGGCGGAGCGGATCCGTCAGATGACGTCCGCCGCGGTGCCCCGCACGGAGCGCGACCTGCCGATGAAGTTCGTGCTCATCGGCGTCGTGCTGCTGGTCACCGCGATCACCCTGGCCGCGCCGCTGAAGATGAACCTGGTCGGCGCCGCCTTGATCGTGTTGCTCGGGTTCCTTTTCGTAACGGTCTCGTCGCGTCTCACCGGCGAGATCGGTTCCTCGTCGAACCCGATCTCCGGGATGACCATCGCCACGCTGTTGCTGACCTGCCTCACCTTCCTCGCGGTCGGCTGGACGGGCAGCGCCTACTACGTCACCGCGCTCTCGGTCGGCGCGATCGTCTGCATCGCCTGCTCGAACGGCGGCACGACGTCGCAGGACCTGAAGACCGGGTTCCTCGTCGGCGGGACGCCCCGGTACCAGCAGGTCGCCATCCTCGTCGGGGCCTTCGCCTCCGCGCTGGTGCTCGGGCCGACGCTGCTCAAGCTGAACCAGAACGGCACCGTGTACGTCGACGCCGCGCAGACGGACATCACGGTGCGCGTGCCGGCCGGTCAACTCGCGGGCCTGGCGAAAGAGCGGGTGACCGGGCCGCAGGCAGCGGACGATCCGCAGGACTACCTCGTCTGGCACCAGGCCGATCCCCAGGGCGGCGCGGCCAAGAAGTTCCTCGTCGACGCCACGGGCAAAGCCGTCTGGTACGTCGATCCCGGCATCAACGGCACCGTGAAGGAGCTGCCGGACGGAACGAAGGTGACCAAGTACGACGCGCCCAAAGCGACGCTCGTGAGCTACATCATCGAGGGCATCCTCGACCGCAAGCTGCCGTGGGGGCTCGTGCTCTTCGGCGTGATGATCGCGGTGACGCTCGAGCTGTGCGGCATCGGGTCGCTCGCCTTCGCGGTGGGCGTGTACCTGCCGATCTCGACGTCGCTGCCGATCTTCGTCGGAGGCATGCTCCGCTGGCTCGTGGACCGCCGGGCGCGGGGTGCGCATGTGGCCCGCGGGCTGACCGAGGAGGAGATCTCCGCGGAAGGCGACAAATCCCCCGGCGTGCTCATGGCGTCCGGCTACATCGCCGGAGGTGCCATCGCCGGCATCGTGATCGCCTTCATGGCCGCGGCCCTGAGCAAGACCGACCACACGCTCACCGAGTGGGCTGAGCGGGCGAACCCGTTCTTCGCCGGACCCGGCTCCGACCTGCTCTCGCTGCTGCCGTTCGCGGTCCTCTGCGCGCTGCTCTACCTGGCCGCGCGGGAGAAGATCCTCGTTGGTAGGAAGGGGTGAGGGGCTTCCTTGCGTCGGCGCCTATCACGATGTGCACGGGTTGGCCGAGGCTGGATCCGGCGGAACATCCGATGTCAACGGGCGGAGGAGGATCCCACCCCTTTGGATGCCGGAAGCGTGGTGGATGACGTGGACCGGTGGCCGTCGGCCGGGTGGCGGTTCCGGGATCCTCGGAATCAGCCGGGTCGATCCATGGCATCCGGATGCGGACGGGCATAGCCGCGCCGACACCCGCACCGGAGGTCGGTGAGTGCTATCCATGGGAGGCACTCGGCGATGCAGTCGTCCAAGCCCCCGACCAGGCATCCCGGCTCAGGCCGAGGCCGAGATGTCCTTCAGGTCGGCGCGGACGCTCTGATAGCTGGTCGAGAACGCGAGCGCGTCCGGATCCGGCACGGTCCCGTTCTGCGAGCAGTAGCTGGCATAGGTGTCCGGCCACCAGTTGCGGTGGGCGGTGTGGCCTTGCCGGCGCCATTCTTCCCAACCCATGAGGACCTTGCTCCAGCAGCGGTCGCCGAAGGCCACGGCTTCGTGGGCGCTCGGCATGTCGCTCACATACCAATCGCGTCCGACGCGGGCGTGCAGCACCTCGTCGGCCCAGTCGAAGTCCTGGAACGTGGCCGCGAGCGGGTTCTTGGACATGACGCCGACCTCCCATTCGTGGCGCTTGCCGGTCCTGGGCATGAGGCCTTGCTCGATGAAGTAGAGCACGGCGTGGCGTTCCTTGGGCGTGAGCTGGGTGTCGAGGCCGAGCGCCCAGGTGAAGTTGACCATCACGTGGCGCGGCCAGTCCACGCCCACGCTCACGAAGCCGACCTCGCCCATCATCGCGTGGCGCGCCTCGTCCCAGAGCTGGCGCGTGAGGTCGCGGTAGTAGCCCCACGGCTTGTCGGGCGTCTCGGTGATGATGCTCGCCATCATCTCCGGCACGTCGATCTCGCGGAGCCGCTTGTAGAACATCATGAGCACCTTGGCGTCGAGCGGCCGGGCCGGGTCGTAGAGGAAGACCTCGGCGTTGACGCCCATGTTGTACGGGTCGGGGAAACGGGCGTCGCGCCGCGGGACGCCGTCGTAGCGGAAGGGCACCGCGGAACGCAGCCGCTCCGGCAGCGACGACGCCTCGGGTGAGGTGCCGTCGATCCCACCGGCCGCGGAGAGCGCGGCGCGCACGACCTCCAGGCCGGCCATGGCGTCGCCGCGCTGCCCGGGGGAGACCAGCCCGGCGACGGCCTTGCGGCCGTGGTCGAGCATGTCGTCCACCTCGATGAGGGCGAACCTCAGCAGCCGCCGAGTCGGTTGGTCGGCGAGCGGATGGGTCTCGTCCTGGTGCTTCGCCATCGCCTCGCGCAGCGCGGGCAACGCGATCTCGTGGAGCCCGAGCAACAGTTCTTCCGTGGTCGGCGCGGCGAGCATCTCGTCGAAGGCGAGCGCGAGGCCGCCGTGGGGGATCTTGTCCAGCCCGAGCGGCGGCTCGCGCATCTCGCCGACGCGGGCGCGCAGCGCGGCGACGTGTTCGGCGCAGAGATAGGCGTGGTGGCTGAAGGCCATCTTCAGCTCGTACACCGGCTCGGCGGTGAGACGCGCGATGAGGATCTGGTGGATGCGCTTGAAGGCGTAGTGGTGGCGCTTCAGCCGGCGGACGGAGTCCTCGACCGACAAGCCCGGGCGGACGGCATCGGTGAAGTCGGCCAGACCGGCCAACGCGGGAAGGCCGCGGTGGGTCTGGTAGACGGCGGCGAACCGGAGCGCGGCGGCGGTCGGTGGAGTCTTCATAGCGTTGCGTACCGATTAGCCCAGACCGGGCATGGCGACAAACTTTGCGTTGCCTCCAGATGCGGGCCGCGGTGGCGGACGCTTGCCGCGCGGGTTTCAACCGGCGGTTCTGACGAGGGGTGCTCGGCGGGGCCGGGAGAAAGGGTCCAGGCGTCGGGAAGCAGCCGACGGAGGGCGGACTGGAAAGTCCGCCCTCCCGGGGCAGCGATGCGGTGGGTTGCCCGGCTGGATCGGATCCGCTCGGGCCAGCCAACTGCCACTTGGGCCCGGTTCGGCCGGGTCAGGCCTTGATGAATCCCGCCGCCTGGGCCGCGGTCGCGCCGTCGTGGACGATGGCCATCAGGGCGCGGGTCATGCCGGCGGGATCGGGATGCTGGATGATGTTGCGTCCGTAGACGATCCCGGCGGCGCCTTGCTGGATCAACTGCTCGGTGCGGGCGAGGATCTCCGCGTCGGGGGCGCGGCCGCCGCCGCGGACGAGCACCGGGATGGTGCCGGCGATCTGGACGACCTTGCCGTAGACGCCGACGTCGTCGGTCGGGTCGGCCTTGATGATGTCCGCGCCGAGCTCCACGGCTTGCCGGACGAGCGGGAGGATCTTTTCGAGGTCGCCGTCGACCATGTAGCCGCCGGCCTTGGTGTTCGATTGGAAGACGAGCGGCTCGATCATCAGGGGCATCCCGTGGCGGTCGCAATCGGGCTTGATCCGGAGGATGTTCTGGACGCACTGGTCCATGACCTCGGGCTCGCCCGGGATGCGGAACAGGTTGACGACGACGCAGGTCGCGTCGAGGCGGAGCGCCTGCTCGACCGGGGAATCGATCATGCGGCTGAAGAGCGTGCGCGGGAGCTGGCTGCCGTAGACGTTGGCGACGTCGGTGCGGAGCACGAGCGACGGCTTCTCGCGGCCCGGGATCGACTGGAGGTGGTGGGCCTGGCCGATGGTGAGCTGGATGGCGTCGGGCGCGGCGGAGACGACCGTCTTCACGGCCTGTCCCATGTCCTCGATGCCCTGCAGGAAACCCCGCTCGTTGAAGAAGCCGTGGTCGATGGCGACGTCGAAGCAGCGGGCGGACTTGGCGTTGAAGAGCCGGTTCAGGCGATAGGATTTCATCGGTGCGGGAAGACTGCCGGTCGGCTGCCGGGGATTGCCAACGAGAAAAATGGCCGTCCGCGTCGCCCCGGCTCAGAGCAGGCGCATGCGGAAGAACCGCATCGCGTCCTCCGCGGGTGGTTCGAAGGACTGCGTGCCGGACGTGAGGCTGCGCGGCGGGCCGTGGGCCGGGACCGCGGTGAACAGGCCGTCGGCCGTGGATGCCGCTTCGAGCTGGGCCTTGGATCCGGGTTTGCCGAGCCAGCGGAGCCGGATCCCGCCGGCCGGACCACGGCTCGCCACGAAGGTCACCGGCGCGTCGTCCGGCGCCTCGGCCAGGAAGCGCGCGAGATTCGTCATCCCGTCGCCATCGGGATCGCCCCCCGGGCCGTCCGGTCCGATCGCCGACCGTGGATCCAGACCGTGAAGCCATTCCCATCCGTCGGGCAGGCCGTCGCCGTCGGTGTCGTGGTCGCGAGGCGACGTGCCGAGGACGGCCTCCATGTCGTTGCCGAGGCCGTCGCCGTCCGGGTCCTCCGACCCGGGCGCGGTGCGGCGGAACTCCGTCGCGTCAAACACCTCGCCGGCGGTCCCGACCCCGAGCACGCGCATGGTGTCGCCGCGCAGCCGGACCTCGGTGAGATGGTGGCGCGAGGCGAAGCAGGCGCTGTTGGTGTCGGCCTGCGCCAAGGGATACAGCCCGATGCCGCCGCCGCCGGTGACGAAGACGCGGGTCTGGCCGATCGGTCGAAAACGTTCGTAATCGTGGTCGTGTCCGGTGAAGACGGCCTGGACGCCGTGTCTGGCCGCGATGGGCATCAGCAGGTCGGCCAGCTCCGCCATGTCGCGCAGGCCGTTGAAGTTGAAATCGTCCGCCCGATGGAGACCCGAGCTCATCACCGGATGATGGAGCAGCAGGAAGCGCCACGGCTTCTTCGTGGCCGCGAGGTCCCGCTCGAGCCAGAGCATCTGCGGTGATCCGGGCTTGGGCTGGTATTGGGAAAGGAACGGGCAGTAGAGCACCGCGAAGTGCGCGTCGCCCGCGTCGAAGGAGTAGTAGAGGTCCGGCTGGGTGCGGTCCGCGAGATGGTCGGCGACGGGGACGTCGTTGGTCGGCGGGCGCAGCGCGGCGCTCATCGGCTCCGTGCCGGCGAGGATGTCGTGGTTTCCCCAGGTGAAATAGAACGGCGTCGAACGCAACAGCCGTCGGTACACGCTCAGGCACCGGGTATCCGCGTACGGGAACGTGAAGTGCGGATAGACCACGTCGCCGAGGTGGAGGAACAGGTCGGGACGGCGCAGTTCCATCTGCCGCGCGATGGCGAACTGGGCCGCGCTACCCGATCCGGAATCGCCGATCAGCACGATCCGCAGGTCGCCCTCCGTCGGGAGCGTGCGGACCTCGGTCACCGGCGAGGCCACCTCGCGACCGCCATCCTCGGCCACCACTCGGTAGTAGTTCGGCGCGCCGGGCACGAGTCCGGTGATGCGGACCCCCTGTCCGGTCGTCGCGGCCCCGGCGCGGACGAAGGAGCCCAACGCCGGCGTCGGACCAAACTCGACGCGACCGGTGGCCGGGACCGGCGTCCGCCACACGACATCGGCCCGGTCGGATCCCACGTTGAGCACCATCGGTCCGCACGCGAAATCCGCGAGCAACTCGGGCACCAGAGCGATGGCCGGGCCGGGCGCGCCGGAGCTGTGGACCTGGATCGCCAGCACGTTGGTGCCGGCGACGAGCTGGGTGGTGGCGAAGCTGATGTCGAAGTCCTCCGCTCCGCCGGGAGCGCGGAAGTCCGCGAGGCGGTCGAAGGGGACGTGGCCCGAGGGGCCGTCCGCCACGTTGCGGCGCAGCACCTCGCGGCCGTTGAGGAACGCCACGAAGCCGCCCTGCCAATCCATCCGCAGCGTCAGCCAGCGGACCTGTCCCGGCGCGGCCATGACGAACTGTCGGCGGAAATAGGCGGAGACGAAGAAGCCGGGCACTGCGTCCAGGAGGGTGTTCTCCCCGTGGATCGTCCGTCCGAACCCGGACCCGCCCCGGAGCCATCCGCCATCGTCGAAACCGGGCTCCCGCCAAGCGGTGGCCGGCACGGAGGGTTCGATGATGCCCGGCACGAACCGCCACTCATCGCCGACCCCGACCAACGCGATGTCATCGGCGGCGCCGGATCCGGTGCGCCACAGCCAGAGCAAGCAGAGCAGGGCAGGACAGCGGCGTGACATGGCCGTCACATACGGGAACGGCGCGTTCCATGCAAACAGCGACCCCGGCGGGGGTGTGATTGGAAGTGGCGGTCAGTTGAGGACGAGGGAGGGAAGATTCCAGTAGGCGTGCCCGAGGAGGTCGGCGCGAGCGGCGCGGAGCCCGAGCATCGGCCTCTGCGTCGGGTTCGGGCTCTTCCCCCAAGAGTCGGAGGTCGCGGAGGTCGTCAGCGACTTCCGGATCGTGGAATTCGCCTGAGCGAGATCCGCGGGACAGATGGGGCCGCGCGGCAGCGCGGACCCTGCCCACGAGGGTAGCAACTGTCTTATTGCTGAAGGGGGAGCGCGGGGTCTTTGTGGAGGCGGTTGGCGAACTCGGCGAGTTTCCGCCTTCGGGCGCCTTGGCCGCACACCATGCCGGGCCGCGTGGAC
>CAIWVP010000101.1 GCA_903916195.1 uncultured Verrucomicrobiota bacterium
CGCATCCGATGCGTGTTGCCGAAAGTCTGGGACCCGGACCCGTTTCTCAACGACCCGGTGTCGCACGCGGCAGCCATCCTCCTGGAAACTCACGTCGCGCCGGTGATGCACCCGGTTCCCGATCACCGACCCGTGGTCGCGCAGCATCCCACCTCCCGCCGCCCTGCGACGGGGCCGGGTCCAGGAGCATGCGTTCCTGCTTCACGGGGCGTGATCGGAAGTGGCGGACCGTTTTTGCGGAGTTGGCCTCGGAATGCCGGAAGCCTCCGGCTCCCATGAGGGGGCCCACCGCGGCGGTGGCCAGAAGGGAGGACCGGCGATGAAGGAGTCCGTGGCCGCCGATCCAGCGGTCGCGGGCCTTGAGATGCAGGACGGCGAAGCCGAAGGCGAGCAGGGCAACGCACTGACCGTCGAGTTCGGCGACTTAGCGCGACTCCGCTCCGGACCGTGCGGAGGCGTCTCCGCCGCTGCGGGAAGGGAAGAATCGGTCACGCCACCACAAGACAGGCCTTTCGACCAAGCAGCCGAAGGCCACGCCGACGCACAGGCTGGCGATCACCGAGATCGCTGCGGTCGACCAGACCGACCAGCCCGCCGCCAAATGGAGCCCCGCGTAGACCCGGAGCACGACCTCCATGTGCCACACGTAGATCGGATACGAGAACGCGCCCAGCCAAGCGGCGGCCCGGCACAACCGAGAGGGGGCATCTCCGGCGCCGAGGTCGACGCAGGCCATGAGCAAAGCCCCGGCGCCGAGGTAGTTCAACGTGAACCCGAACGTCCGGATCCACCAACTCGTCTCGATCGGCAAGACGAAGGCGGGGACAAAGCAAAGCAATCCGAAAAGGACCCACCCGCATCGGTGTGGCCGCACCCATCCGTCCACGTCCACGGGGCGCGAAGCCCGCCAGTGCGCCAGCAACACCCCGAAGGCCAAGGAATCGATGCGCAGATGCGTCCAGGTGTTCGGCAGGTCTCCTGCACCGGGCACCCAACCGGCCGTGGCCAACCGTAGCGCGAGGCAGAGCACCCCGACGCCCGCCACGATGACCGGCACCCGCTTGAAAGCATGGGCACGTCCGCACCCGCGGCCCGCCAAGACGACCAAGGTGGCGACCAGAAGAAGGTAGAAGTGCTCCTCGACCGCCAACGACCAGGTGTGGTCGCGCAACCCTCCGAGGTAATTCTGCAAGAAGAACACCTCGCCGAGGATGTTGCGGATCGGCGGCAGGTCGCCGTGGACCCATCGCCCGATCAGGAAAATCCCCAACCAGATGTAGAATGTCGGGTAGATCTTCATCCCTCGACGCACCAAGAAGCGTTTCCAGTGGAGTGTGCCGCGCAGTTGGTGCTCTTGGAACAGCAGCCCTCCGACGAGGTAGCCGCTCAGCACGAAGAACAGGTCCAAGCCGACCCAGCCCCCTCGCCGCAGGGTCTCCCACAAAGGGGCACTCGCATCGGTCGGTTCTCCGATCTGATGCCGGCACAGCACCAAAAGGACCGCCACCAATCGGAGACAATCCAGCGCGTAGTTCCGGTTCGTCCGGTTCGTCGTGGACGAGGCCATGGCTCGCCTAAGATCTCCGCCTCAAGCGACCGCCCACGATGGGGACCATCGCTCGCTCGGATGCAGCACACGCGGTTCGACGACCCGGCGCATCCGCAAGCCGGCAGCGACCGCCCCGGTCGAGCGGGTCACGCCCCGCCGACCAGATCGGTAGGCGCCACGACCGAGGAGCCCCCGCTTGGTCTCCAAGGAAGATGCCCGCGACGGATCGCATCCGCGCTGTCCCCCTCCGCGACAAAGAAGAAGCAGCATCGAAGCATGTCCGGGATGGGCACACGCACGAGGAGGACCAACTAGACTTATTTGGCCTTGCCACGGTTGGGTCCACGGCTCACCAGCCGTGATTGCGTTCGGCAGGGTCGAGCCGGACTGTCTTCTCCGGTGGCCAGACCCGCAGCGGACGTTCTGGCGCTTTACGCCAAGCGGCGACCTCATCGCTCCAAGCCGGCCAGTCGGTGTTCATCCAGTTGAACGACTTGAACCCCCACGCTCCTTGGACCAGCACCAGCGCCAGGAGCACCCGCGCGATCTGGCGGCGGGTAGCCGTCAGCGGATCGGTCGACCACGCCGATTCCAGCAGCAGCAGCAGCAGCAGACAAGTGGGGGCGAAGTAATAACGGGCGTTCCAGAGCGGGAACAGCATCCGGTCATCGACCACCGAAACCGAGGCGGCCGCGAAATAACTGAAGATAGCCAACAACGCAGCAGAACCTCCCAACTGGACCCGTCTGTCCAACGGAGCCCTGCGGAGCAGCAAGGACAGGCTGACGAAAACCACCATCGCCATCAGGTTGAGGGAGACAGCCGCCAACGGATACTGCGCGAGGGGAAGAAAACCGGTACATCGGTCGGCCAAGAGCGCGGTCGCCCGCGAGCCCAGCAAAGGCGTCAACACGCACTTGTTCGCGAGGGCGGGAAACAACTGCAAAGGGTCCGCGGTGCCGCCGCGCGACGCGGCCGGATCCGATCCCGATCCGATCAAGCAAAAGGCCTGAAACGATCCGACGGCCCCGAGCACGGCGAGATTGGCCAAGTCCAAAGGATGACGGCTGCGCCACGCCTTCCAGGCGAAGAGCGGCGCCAAGAAAAGCACCACGGGGCTGGACAGGCCGACAAACGCCAACAGGAGTCCCTGCAAAATACCGCCCAGACGCGTCATCGCCCCGGGCGTCTCCAAAAGAAGCAGCGCGGCGGCGAGACTCAAGTGGAACTTGCTCGTGGTGGTGTTGAGCCAGATCTCGCTCGTCACCGGGGCGGTGAGCACCAGGAGCAGCCCCAAAAAGCGTTTGCCCGGGGCCGACCAGAACGGTGCACGGCTGAAGACGACGACGCCATAAGGAGCCCACTGGAACAGTGCGGCACAGAGGGTCGTGACCAGCGGCGCATGTTCGAGGGGGGCCAATCTGACCGCGAGCGCCGAGGGGATGTTCGCGGACAGGTCGATGTATCCTGCGAAGACGCGTGTGGAGGTCTCCCAGAAACCGTGCTGCCAAGCAAAGGGGAGATAGCTCCAGCCTTCTTCCTCCCAAAACCGCGGCGCCGACAAAAGCCGTGGGCGGCGTAGAACGATGGCCAACCCCATCAGCACTCCCAAAGCTGCGCGTGCAAGCGGCGTTTGCGCAGCCCACAACGATTCCGACATGCGGCAAGGGATGGCACTCAGCAATCCGAGAATGTGTCTGGAAAATCGCACGGGAACGCAATCCGGAGCCGAGACTGGTAGCTTCATCTCGCGAAGGCAATGGTTTCTGGCGCTGCCGGCATCCCACGTTCTTCACCCGTCCGCCACCAAGGATCCAGCCCAAAGTCCACTCACCGCACCTCCTCCGTGAAATAGCTGCCTCCTCGAAAGTGCATGACAAGTTCCACGGGTTCCCGGTCCAGCAACTTCTCGTGCTCGGGTCCGGCGGAACGCTCGGGCCATGGACGCTGTCGGCCCTCTCGCTTCCGGTGATCCTGGTCATGGCCGCCGGGCGCTGGCTTCTCGTGGAGAAGCTCTTCCATCGGAAGGATCCTCCCGTGTGATGGTCCCGCGAAGGTGACAGGTCATCGATGCGTCGGGAACGCCCCGACCCCGCTGGGAGACGGGCATCGTACCCTGACGTGTCGATGCGCAGGAAGGACGGGGAAAGGAAAGTCAGGATCCTACCCCAGGCTTTTCCGCCATCGAGCGATCTGCTTCTTCATTTCAGCTGTCCCGGGCGCGCCGGTGAGTCGACGTCGGGCCATCGCTTGACCGAGGTCGAAGACGCTTGTGACATCGGCGGTAAAGGCGGGATCCACGCCTTTGAAATCCGCCAAGGTCAGCCGGTCGAGCGGTCGACCGGTCTTCTCGGCGAGCGCCACCACGGCCCCGACCACGTGGTGCGCCTGCCGGAAAGCCATCCCTTTCCCGACGAGATAGTCCGCCAGATCGGTCGCGAGCAGCAGCGGATCAGCGGCGGCACGGGCGCAGGCGGAGGCGTTGATGGTGGTGTTGTCCAGCATCGCGGCCATCAGACGGGTGCAACGCCGGACCGTATCGGCGGAATCGAAGAGCCGCTCCTTGTCCTCTTGGAGGTCACGGTTGTAGGCCATCGGCAGGCCTTTGAGCAGCGTGAGGAGCGACATGAGGTTGCCGATGACGCGGCCCGATTTGCCGCGGGTGAGCTCGGCGACGTCCGGGTTCTTCTTCTGGGGCATCAGCGACGAACCGGTGGTGTAGGCGTCGGCGATGCGGATGAACCCGAACTCGCTGCTCACCCAGAGGATCACGTCCTCGCTCAACCGGCTGAGATGCACGGCCAAGAGCGCGGCGGCGGCGGCGAACTCCACCATGAAATCCCGGTCGCTCACGCCATCCATCGAGTTCTGTGTGACCCGCGGCTTGCCGTCGCTACCGACGAACCCGAGCAGCTTGGCCACCTGCTCCCGGTCGAGCGGCAGGGTGCTGCCGGCAAGGGCGCCGGACCCGAGGGGGCAGACGTTGGCGCGATCGAAACAATCCATGAGGCGCCCGTGGTCGCGGTCGAGCATCTCGACGTAGGCGAGAAGATGGTGGGCGAGGTAGACCGGTTGGGCGCGTTGGAGATGGGTGTAGCCGGGGATGATGACCGAGTCGTTGGACGCGCCGAGGTCCACGAGCGTGCGCTGGAGCGTCCGGACCTCGTCGAGCAGCGCGACGATCTCGTCCCGCAGCCAGAGACGGACATCGAGGGCCACCTGGTCGTTGCGGGAACGTCCGGTGTGGAGTTTCGCGCCGGCGGGGACACGCCGGGTCAGCTCGGCCTCGATGTTCATGTGGACGTCCTCGAGCTCGGTCTTCCACGTGAAAGTACCCGCCTCGATCTCGGCGCCGATGGTGGCGAGCCCGGCCTTGATGGCCTTCAGCTCGGCCGCCGTCAGGACGCCGATCGAGCGCAGCATGGTGGCGTGCGCGACGGAGCCACGGATGTCGTGACGCCAAAGCCGCCAATCAAAGCTGATCGATTCGGAGAAGGCGGCGACATCGGCGGCCGGACCACCGGAGAAGCGGCCGGAACGGGAGACGACGGACGAAGGCGTGCTTGGGGCCATATTGGTACCGGAGTCGATGGTGCGATGACGACGGCCCCGGCGGAAGGGAGAAGTCGCTTGGGGCGCATCGGCCGACCTGAATTCGCAGATTGCCTCGCCTAACGCCAAAAACTAGTTTCCAAGGCCGGCGGACAATCGGCCGGCGGCCCGATGAAACACTACCTCGACTTCGAAAAACCCCTCGCGGAGCTCCAGCGGAAACTGGACGACCTCCGACAGCATCCTGAGCAGCATTCGATGGGGATCAGCTGGGAGGAAGAGATCCAGACCCTGCAGGCCAAGATCGAGGAGGCCCGGCGACAGATCTTCACCCACCTGACGCCTTGGCAGCGGGTGCAGTTGGCCCGTCATCCGAAGCGCCCCTACACGCTCGACTACCTCCAGAAGACGTTCACCGAGTTCGAAGAGCTCCACGGCGACCGGATGTTCTCGGACGACCGGGCGTTCGTCGGCGGCTTTGCGAAGCTCGGCGACCACAGGGTCGTCGTGCTCGGCACACAGAAAGGCCGCGAGACCAAGGAGAACATCCTGCGCAATTTCGGCTCGGCCCACCCGGAAGGCTACCGCAAGGCGCTCCGCCTGATGCGGCTGGCGGACAAGTTCGGTCTCCCGGTCGTGACCCTCATCGACACCGCGGGCGCCTATCCGGGCATCGGCTCGGAAGAACGCCACATCGGCGAGGCCATCGCCGTGAACCTGCGCGAGATGATGCTCTTGGAGGTCCCGGTCCTCACCGCGGTGATCGGTGAAGGCGGTTCCGGCGGCGCCCTCGGCGTCGCGGTGGCCGACCGGGTGCTCATCCTCGAGAACGCCTATTACTCGGTGATCAGCCCGGAAGGCTGCGCCGCGATCCTCTGGAAAGACCGGGCGGCATCGCCCAAGGCGGCGGCGGCCCTGCGGATCACCTCGACGGACCTGGCCGCGCTCAAACTGGTGGACGAGGTGGTGAAAGAACCCTTGGGCGGTGCCCACAACGACCACGACGCGGCCGCTGCTTCCTTGAAAGAAGCGCTCCTGCGCAACTTGGACGAGGTGAGGTCCCTGCCGGTCGGCGGTCGCCTCAAGGCGCGTTACGCGAAGTTCCGCGCCTTCGGCCGCTTCACGGAACCGCTGCGGGCGGCTGCTTGAAACAACCGGCATCCGATCCCGTCATGCTCTACCCGCTGGTCTTCGCGCCGCTTCTCAAGGAACGGGTCTGGGGCGGACGCAAACTGGCCGACCTCTACGGCAAGCCCGTGCCGCTGGACCGGCCTATCGGCGAATCTTGGGAGATCACCGACCGGCCGGAGGGTGTCTCCGTCATCGCCGACGGTCCGCTCGCCGGACGCGACCTGCGCTGGTTGATGGAGCACCACGGAGAAGCCCTTCTCGGACGGCCTGTCCGGCCGGGCGAACGGTTCCCGTGGCTGATCAAGCTGCTCGACGCGAGCGACGACCTTTCCCTCCAGGTCCATCCGCCCGCGATCAAGGCCTCCGCTTTGGGCGGCGAGCCGAAGACCGAGCTCTGGTTCATCGCCGAGGCCGCTGCGGGCGCGAAGCTCCACACCGGCTTGCGACGTGGGGTGACCCGGGACGAGTTCGAACGCCGCACGCGCGACGGCACGGTGGCCGGATGCTTCCACGTGCACCACGTGGCGCGCGGCGACGCGATGTTCCTGCCGAGCGGACGCGTCCACGCCTTGGGCGCGGGCAACGTCGTCTTCGAGATCCAGCAGAACTCGGACACCACCTACCGGGTGTTTGATTGGAACCGCGTCGGCCTCGACGGCCGTCCGCGCGAGCTGCATCTGGAGAGCTCGTTCGCTGCGATCGATTTCTTCGATAGCGAGCCGCAGCTCGTCACGTCACGTCCTGAACCGACCTCACCGGGCGTCGCGACGCGGGCGTTGGTCCGCGACCCGCTTTTCGACATCGACCACGTGAAGATCGCGGCCGGAGCCGTGTCGGAAGGTCGTTGGCCCGGCGGCCTCAGCGTCGTCGGGGTGGTCGGCGGCTCATTGGTGCTGGATCCGGGCACCCGGCCGGTGCGCATCCACGCGGGCGGGTTCGTGCTCTTGCCGGCGGCCCTTCCGGAGACGACGTTCCGCGCCGAAGGCCCGACGGAGTTCCTCCGGGTGATTCCCGGGGAATGAACAACCGACCTGTGCCGATGCCTTTCTCCCCGGTCGCACCGGCCCTGGACGAGCGGCGGCTCCGTTTCTGCCCCGGCGCCGGGCCAGCCGGCCCGATCGGCACCGATCGGCGTGTCGCCAGCTGCCTTTCATCCCTATGAGCGAACCCACATCCGCCCCCCCCGGGGAGCAACCGATCGACAGCGACTCGCTCGCGCCACCCAAATTCTTCGGGTCGGGAACGTTGGCCGTGCTCTACTACGACGTCTGGTTCCGCGTCGCGGCCATCACGGTCATCTTGTCGGGCGTTTTGTTGGCGGCCATCTTGCCGAAGATCTGGACGGTCACACCGGATGGATTCTTGCCGGTCGTCCGGATCAGCGGCCTCGATCTCGTCCAAGCCTGGTCGCTCCGGCGGTCGGCCGAGAAGCTCGAAAAACAAGGCCAACTTGCCGATAGCATGGCCGCTTGGAGGGCGGCGGGCTTCAACGATCCCGGCTCGCCGGAACTGGCCCGTGGCCCGATCGAAGCCCTGGTCCGACAGCCGAAACCCGCCAAGGAATTCATCGGCATCGGCGTCGACCGCGCGCTTTGGCTGCTGAGGCTCACCCGGACCAACGCTGCCGACGTGTCTTTGGTGACCCGGTTCTTCCGGAAATATGGGCTCGACGATTTCGCGGTGCAGTTCGCGGATCCCCGGGCTGCGGAGCTCTCGGACGACGCGCTCAGGGATCTCATGGTGTCCCTGTTCAACATGCGGCAGACCGACCGCTTCGGCGAGCTGTGGGAGAAGCACCAAGGCAAGCTCGCGGACAACGTGGCGCTCCGGCTCCACCGTTCCGCGTGGCAAGCCGTCTGGGGTCCGCCCCGCACCCTGCGATCCGGGCGCGGAGAAGTGGCTGCGGCCTTGGGCAGCAAGGACCCGGCGACCGCCGAGCTCGCCCATCAGATGGAACTCGTGGTCTCGTTCGCGTTGAACGACATCCTCGGGTACCAGGATTCGTTGGCGTGGCTGGCCGAACAGCACGTCGACCAGGTCAGGGACCACGTGGGCCACTGGCAAGTGCTCGTGGGCAACGGTCGTCGCGCGGAGGCCCAGTCCTTGGCCAAAGCGTTCTCCCGCCCGCCCGCAAACGCTGCGGACGCCGTCGGGATGGCTCGCGTCTTCAGCCAGCTCGAGCTCGACGAGTACGCCGTCGAGTTCCTCGGGAACCACCTGACCGAGTTCGGCTACAGCCCCCAGATGTGGGTGCAACTCGCCCAGCAACACATCCGGCTCAAGCAGTGGACGGATCTGCGGGCCCTCTCCCTGCGGCTCCGCAACACGCCCGACCTCCGGGGACAGCTGGAAGGCTACAGCCAGTTCTTGGCCGGGCTCGCGGAACTCCGGCTCCAGCGTCCCGATGCCGCCGACAAGGCGTTCTCCAAGGCGGTGGAGGGCCAGTTCGGCGACTCGTTGACTGCGTTCAACGTCGCCACCGAGATCATCCGTCTGGGCTATCCGTCCTACGGCAAGCGCCTCCTGCAGACCTTGGAGTCCAGATTCGGCGACAAGGCCGAGTTCTGGTTCCGCCTGACCGGTGCCGCCTATGAAGCCCGGGACATGGCCGTCCTATCGACCGCCGCGCAGAAAGCTTGGGAGCTCGAACCCAAGAAGATCGCCCACGTCAACAACTACGCGGCGGTCCTCCTCGTGACCCGCCAGAAGCCGGAACAGGCCATCCAGCTGAGCATGCAGCTGTTGGCCGCCGAACCGGAGAACAACGATCGCAAGGTCAACCACGTCCTCGCGCTCTTGCAGAACCAACGGCTCGACGAGGCGGAAAAGGTGCTCAAATCGCTCAACCCCGTCGCCCTCAACCTCAACGAGGGCGCCATCGCGAACTATGGCTGGTTCGAGCTGCACATCCGGCGTGGAGAGAAAGAACTCGCCCGCCGCCGATATCCGACCGTCGAGCGCAGCCAGTTGCTGCAACCGCAGCTCGATTGGATGGACGCCGAGTTCAAGAAACTCCCCCCCGAGAATCCCTGATCCCGGCCGGAGCCCGCAAGGACCTCCATCACCGGACATCGATAGGCACGGACCGGTCTTCCGGCCAGGTCAGATAGACCGTCCGGCGGGACGCCGCCCACGCCCGCGCGACATCGCTGCGCGGGAAGACGCGCCGCACGCGTTCCCGCCGCACGCCCGGATCGGCGACCACCACGTCGCCGTCCGGGGTGAAGCCGCACACCACGACGAGATGGCCGTCGCCCGGTTCCGTCAGCGGCGCGCCCTTCAGCATCGCGTAGCTGACCGAGATCGCGACCGGTACTCCGCTCCGGGTCCACGCTTCCAGACCGGATAGCCCGTCGAAACGCGCCACGCACGCGCGCAACCCGGGCCTCGCCCCGACGAAGGCCATGTTGAACGGCCAGTTCCCCGTGCCCGGCCATCCCGGGTCGTGGACGCCGGCCGCGACCTCGCGGACATCGGCATCCAGTTCCGGTCGCCCGAGCTCGCGCGCCCAGAACGCCAGCAACATCGATGTGCTCGTCGGACTACACCACGATTGCACGCCTTCGGGATACTCGGCCTGCGAACGGATCGGCACGTCGTTCGTGCGGGCCCACCCAGCGCGTTCCGGCACGTCCGGTGCCGCCATGGCCCGCGTGTCGGTGAAAGAACACGCCAAGAACTTCAGCCCTGCATCGGGACCGCGGACCGTGAGGCGCACCTGGGAGCGTCGCGCAGGACGCGTGAGCACCAACGTGTCCGTCGCCACCGAACCGTCGGCATCCCGTTGGCGATCCAGACTGGTCCGCGGCGCCTTCGACGGATCCGCGCTCCAACGGCCGAGTCCGTACCAGCGGGTAGGCCGGCCTTCCAAGAACCCGCGCGCCTCGATGGCCAGCGTGACGTTCGTCGCCACGTTCCACGAGACGATCATCTCGTCCCACGCGAGGCCTGCGTCGAGTTCCGGCGACACCAGGACGGTCTCCGGACCTGCGACCGAGCGGGCGAACCTGTCGAAACGCGCGAATGCGAGCAGCGAGGTCGCGCGGTCCGCCGCGACCCGGAACGGCGCGACCACCAGACACGCTCCCACGAGCAACGCCGCGGCCGTCCGGTCAAGCCAGCAGGCGTTCACGATGGACGTAGTGCGTGACCTTGAAGTCCTCGTTCTCCAGCACATCGGCGACGGCGGTGAACTGGTCCTCGAAATGCGGGAAAAAGGTGTCGCCCTCCACGACGCGCTTCACGTGCGTCAGGAACAGTTCGGCACAATAGGGCAATGCTTGCTCATAGATGCTCGCGCCTCCGATCACCCAGGCATCTCCACATCGGTCCGCCTGGACGATCTCCTGCAGGTCCCCAAAAAGCAGCAACTCGGTGGGAACAGTGGATGGCAGCGACATCTGGGAGTCGGACGCTTGCCGCAAAACGCCCAAGGCCGACGCCCCCACCTTTGCCCCTCGATACGCCACCGGGTTATCCGAGGCCACGGCCAGCAGCATCGGGTCGCGGGTCAGGACGACATTGATCCGGTGGGGCAGCGGTTTCCCCAAGCTCTCGAAGGTCCGGCGCCCCATGACGACGGTCTTTCCCTGGGTCATCCGTTTGAACCATCGGAAATCTTCGGGAAGGTGCCACGGGATCCGGTTCCCGGAACCGATGACACGGTTCTCGGACATCGCTGCGATCGCCTTCAACGTTCTCACCGACGGGGATCTTACCCGATCCGGCAGCCGAAGACACCTCGGAAGTCGCTTCCGGGTGCGACCAAAAGTGGCGGACAAGGCAGCCGGGGCCGAGTCACGCTTGATCTGATGAAAACACGGGCCGGAGAGAGAATCTGGAAAGCAGGAGAGCAGGAAAACCAGAGCTTTGCCGGTTCCGTTGCTGTTTTCCTGCTTTCCAGATCCGTCTGTTCCAAAGATCTGATGCGCTCCGCCGCATCGCAGGTCGGCGATAAGCAGGCGCCAAGGTATCTCCTCGCGCCCTGCCAAGTCCGACTCGCCGAAACAGAGCACAACTCCGCAAATACTGTCCGCCACTTCAAATCGCACCCGGCGCTACCGGCTGCGACTAGAACAGGCGGCCCCGGCGGCGGAGGTGGTGCAGAGTTGAACTCTGGTATCGCGGATCCGGGATCCGCGGGCGCTGCGGCAAGTATGCAATCAGGCCTTGCCGACGCCCTGCCGAGTGCAACTCGGCGATACGGCAGAGTTCAACTCTGCGCTACACGTGTCCGCCACTTCCGATCGCAGTCTGGAGGTGGATCCCGTCGCCCGCCTGACCGAACCCGGCTGCGTGCTCCGGCGCAAACGCATGCTCAAGTGGATCGATCGCGGATCGCGGACTGAAGTGCCGCATCAGCGCAGCTGCAGCCGGGCCATCTTGTTGTAGATGGATTTTTCCGAGATGCCGAGATACCGGGCTGCCGAGGCCTTGTTGCCGTTGCACAACATCAACGTCTGCTGGATGGCCAACTTCTCCAGTGCATCCAGCGTCATCCCGCTGACATCGGGCTCGGTGACCGACTTCGGCTTGCTGGCTAGATTCGTCATAGCAGGGGGGCGGAGTATCTCCGGCGGGAAAGGAACTGGTGGCCTGCGACGAAGGCGGCGAAGCCGATGGCGGCATAGGTGCCGGGCTCCGGCACGGTGTAGGTGACCGTCAGGGTCGCCACCAAGCTGTACTCCTGCAGGCCGAACATCGGGAACACCTTCGCGTTGTCCACGAACACATACGGCGTCGTCAGGCCCAGGTCGCTGGTGTTGTGGTACCCTCCCAAGGCCGAGGTCAGCAGCGATCCGCTCGCCACCACCGGCACCGTCCCAGCTCCCACGTACGCCGCTAGATCCGTCGCCAACTGCGTCGCGCTCGCCGATGCCGTCGCCGCGGTCGGATACGTCGACGGCGCGTTGAAGGTCGTCAGCGCCGATCCCGGGCTCGTCGCCGAACTCGTCGTGATCCTCGGGTCCACCGCCGCGATGTCCGGCGCCGTCCCCGGCAGGTTGAAGTTGAAATCGCTCCGCACCTGCAACTGGTAGGACTGGCTCGCCGACACCGCGATCAACGTCCCCCGGTAGTACACCTGCGTCGTCACGTCGTACTGCACCCCCGTCAACGACGTCAACCCGCCGAACCCGTTGTACTGCTCAACGTTCCACGTCGCGTTGATTGTCGGCGCAGCCCCCGACGGACTCGCCGTCAACGCGTACGTCTGCGAGAAGTTCTGCACGATGGTCGCGCCCTGCGC
>CAIWVP010000102.1 GCA_903916195.1 uncultured Verrucomicrobiota bacterium
CGGAGGCACTGTCCTATTTTCCAAACAGGCTCTGAGCGCGGCCCTCTGATGCGCCAGCTCTCCGCATGGCTCTGGCGTCTCCCGGTCTGCGGGCGACGGTCATTGCTCTTAGCCACCACCGTCGTGGTGGTGGCCTTCATCGGCCTCAAGCTGTCAGGAGGTTTGTTCCTCGGCCCGGCGGATGGGCTCACGGCCGCGCTCTGCGCGCTGTTCGTCGTGCTGGCCGCGTTCACCACGGCCGCTTGGCTGCTCCGCATCTTCGGTTTTGTTCTGGGGGCCAGTCGTCCGTCGGAGGATACGGACACCACGGGGTTCCCCACCACCCGCACGGCCATCGTGATGCCCATCTATCACGAGGACGTGGCCCGGGTCGCTGCCGGGATCGAACGGACCTGGTTGAGCGCCAAGGCGTGCGGCTTGGATGCGCTCTGCGACTTCTACCTGCTGAGCGACAGCACGGACGAGGCGATCAAAGCGGAGGAAGAAGCCGCCTGCCTCAGACTACTGGCGCACTTTGACCTGAATCGGCGGGACACCGGACGATTGTTCCTGGTGCGCCGTGAGGAGCGGAGCAACTACAAGGCGGGCAATGTCGCCAACTTCGTGCGACTGCACGGGGCCGGCTACGAGTTCATGCTCATCTTCGATGCCGACAGCATGATGACCGGCGAACGCATCCGGCAGTTGATCCGCAAGCTGGAGCAGCGGCCGGGCACCGCGCTCATCCAGTCGCTCATGACCATCTATCGCGGGCGCACGCTGTTCGCGCGCGTCATGCAGACCAGCCAGAATCCGCAGATGGCGCTCTACAGCACCGGGCTGCGGTGGTTCCTCGGCACGGAGGGCATCTATTGGGGCCACAATGCGCTGGCCCGCATCCGGCCCTTCGCCGATCACGCCATGCTCCCGGAGCATCCGGGCAAGGCTCCCGGAGGCGGACCGGTGCTGAGCCAAGATGTCCATGAAGCCTTCCTGCTGGGCCGCGCGGGTTGGGCGGTGGACTTGGATCTGGACGAAGGCGGCAGCTACGAGGAGATGCCGGCCAACGTGCTGTCCTACGCCGAGCGGGACCGGCGCTGGTGCCAAGGCGACTATCTCAACCTTTCCTTGATCTTTTCGCGGGGTGCCCGGCCCGGCCAGCGTCTGTGGCTGTTCTATATCTTCATCGGCTACTTCATGAGCTTGTTGGTCGCCGGTCTCATGCTGCTGGGTTCGATGGAGGTCTGCCGGAGAACACCAACCGGGGCCGGTGGGGCCGGGTGGCTCGTGCTGTTGAACATGTATCTTATGCAACTGTCGCCCAAGGCGCTGGCTTTCGGACGCTCGGTGAGGCGGCATGGGCTGGGCCGGTATGGCGTCGGGACGTTCCTCTTGGACACCCTCGCGAGCATCCTGCTGACGCCGCTCATGCTGTATCTGCACATGGTGATCGTGGTGGGGCTGCTGTGCGGCAAAGCGAGCCCCTGGAAGAGCCCATCGCGCGATCCGGACGACGAGGTGCCGTGGACCACCGCCGCCAAGGTCTTCTGGCCCGTCACCGTGGCGGGTTGGGTCTGGCTGGTGGTCCTGTGGGCCAAGGCCCCGTCCTACCTGCTGTTTTGCGGGCCGGTGATCGTGATGTGGTGCCTTTCCATCCCGCTGGCGGCGCTGACTTCCAAGGTCGGATTGGCCGACTGGCTGGCCCGGCGGGGACTGTTCCGCGCTTACTTCACCCACGAAGAGGAAGAGGCGCTGGGGCCTTTGGTCTTGGAGGCGGATAGAGCGGTGCCCATGAGCATCCACGCCGAAGCCTTGCGAGGGCAGAACGCTCCAGCCTCAGATGGCCATCGCTTGGGGCCTCCACCTGGAAGTGTTTTCATGAAATTGGGCGACACCACGGTCCGGCTTTGCGCCGGTGGTGTGGCCAGCACCAAGCCAGGCGAGGTCAAGCAAAGCGTCATCAGCGCGCAACGGTTGCTGCTGTTGCTGGGTTTGGCGGTCCTAGGGCTGCTGGCAACCCTCCGGTACTTATCGGGGCGGTGAGATCGATCGCCGCCCATCGCTGCGCCGTTCTTGAGCAAG
>CAIWVP010000103.1 GCA_903916195.1 uncultured Verrucomicrobiota bacterium
CCGGGGCAGTGTGCGGATGCGCGCGCCACGCTCCTGATCCGCCGGCGCGCTTCCCTTCGGCGCGGCCTCCCGCTAGCTTGCGCCCGCATGTTGCTGGTCATCGACAACTACGATTCGTTCACCTTCAACCTCGTCCAGTATCTGGGCGAGATGGGCGTGGACATGCAGGTCCACCGCAACGACCAACTCACCACCGCGGCCGCGTTGGCGCTGGCGCCCGAGCGGGTGCTGATCTCCCCCGGGCCGTGCTCGCCCAAGGAGGCCGGTCTCTCGAACGACCTGATCCGCGCGTTCGCCGAGCGCCGCGTGCCCATCCTCGGCGTCTGCCTCGGGCACCAGTGCATCGCCCACACGTTCGGCGCGACCGTCGTGGTCAACCATCGGATGATGCACGGCAAGACCTCGCCGATCTTCCACGACGGCAAGGACCTCTTCGAAGGCATGCCGAGTCCTTTCAATGCGACGCGCTACCATTCCCTCGTCGCCAAGAAGGACACCCTCCCTGCCGAGTTGGTGGTGACGGCATGGACCGCCGAGGACGAGGTGATGGGCCTGCGGCACAAGACGCTGCCGATCTGGGGCGTGCAGTTCCATCCGGAGAGCATCCTCACGGAGAACGGCCGCCGGATCCTCGCGAACTTCCTGAAGCTCGGGAAGTGAGCCCTTTCTCCGATGGCCGGGTGCGACCGGAAGTGGCGGACACGGCGGCGGATTTGGCGCAGAGTTGCACTCTGCTGTATCGCGGATCTGGGATCCGCAGACGCAGCGGCAGGTGAACGCGTCGGGATCGGCGCAGCCCTGCCGAGTGCAACTCGGCGATACAGCAGATTGAAAATCTGCGCTACGATTGCCCGCCAATTCTGATCGCACCCCCGATGGCCGCGGATGTTGCCGCGCGGCCCGCTTCGGGCTATCGCTCGGCGCATGAACGGAGCCGTCCGCCGAAGCTTCCTCCACTGGATCATCGCCGTCGGGATCGGCGGCGCCCCTGCCCTGGCCGCTGATCCAGGACCCGGAGCGGGATCCGCGGCCATCCGCGCCAGCGACCTGCTCGCGCGGACGACGGTGCTCGCGTCCGACGAGTTCGAGGGGCGCGGTCCCGGTACGCGCGGCGAGGAACGCACGACCTCGTGGCTCGCGGGCCAGTTCCGATCGATGGGGCTCGAACCGGGCAATCCCGACGGCTCGTGGTTCCAGGACGTGCCGATGGTCGGGATGCGCTCCGAGACGCGGGTCACTTTCCACAAGGGCTCCGAGGCCGAGACGCTGACATCGCCGCAGGATTTCGTGGCGTGGTCGCCGTCGCAACAGGACCACATGGCGGTGACCGCCAGCGAGATGGTCTTCGTTGGTCACGGCGTGGTCGCGCCGGAATACGGATGGGACGACTTCAAGGACGTGGACGTCCGGGGCAAGACGGTCGTGTTCCTGATCAACGACCCGCCGATCCCGGACCCGAAGGACCCCTCGAAGCTCGACGACGCGATGTTCAAGGGGAAGGCGATGACCTACTACGGCCGCTGGACCTACAAATATGTTGACGCGCGGGAGCTACTAACCTACAACAACACCGTAACACGAACCCAACGCCGGCAACTGCCGGTAGCGGTGTGTCCAAATCGGAGCGCGGTGAAAGGTCGAAGAGATGAAGAACACGAAATCGAGCGGGCAGATGGTGGTGGCGACGACGACGTCCGCGGTGGTGTTGGACCAGAACCCGGATGCGTGGATGGACCGCTTGGTCATCCAGTGGGACCGGGTGACGGGTGCGTTGTCGTCAACGAGAACTCGACCTCCACTCCGGGCGGCGGATAGCCGTGCTCCCGGTGCTCGATGAGGTGGTTGTGGACGGTGTGCAGAGCCCGGTGAGCCAAGGTGGCCACGTAGCGTTCGGCGGCTTCGGCGGGTTCGCCCGCTGCGGAGAGGTCGAAAAGACGGCCGGTCGCTGAATCGATGGTGAGCGTGAGGGTAATCATTTTTCTGAGAACGACTATGGCACGGAAAAACGACGTGACGGTGAAGCTGGAGAAGGGCGCCCACGAGCGCCTGAAGTTCACGCTGGCGAACGACCCCCAGCGGCGGGGCCAGACGGTCAAGGCGGTGCTCACCGAGCTGGCTGACGCTCTGGTCGCCCGCCGGATGCGCAAGCTGGGCATCGGCGCGGAACGCCTCGCCGCCGCCGGCGTGCCGGTCGGGGCTTTCGCGGAGGTTCTCGTGGCTGATGTCTGAGTCGATAACCACCGTACCACCATAACACCAAGCCACCAAAACGCAAGCCGAAGGCGCCAAGCTGGTGAAGAAGTCGGCGAAGCGCGGGACCGAGGGGGATTTCACGGCGTGAGCCGAAAAGCAAAAGGCAAAAGGCAAAAGGTAGAAGGCAAAAGGACAGATATGAAAAACCATCATCATCAAATCAGGCCGGGGGACATCGACTTCATCTGCACGGAGCAGGCGAATGCGCGGCGGCGCGCGGCGGACCGCTGGGAGGCGGTGCTGGACCACGGGCTCTTTGTCATCGGGGCCGCGCTCTTCGTCGCCCGGTGGCGCCCGAGGACATGCTGGACAGCGAGCAGGTGGCCGCGTGGCTCGGCCTGCATGTGGAGACGGTGCGCCGTCTGGTGCGGGAAGGTGTTTTACCGGTGGTGAAAATCACCGGCGCGGCCTGGCGGCTGCATGTGAAGTCAGCCCTGCAAACTCTCAACGACCCGCTGCGATGACTAACACGATGGGATTTCAACCAAAGACGGCGCTGGGTTTTGACCCGCGCGCGGTGGTGGCCGCGGCCTTTAAGGCGGGGCTCATGCCGCCGCAGCCGGTGCCGGCCGCGCCCAAGGTGTCGGCTCACGGCCAGCCGTGCCGCAAGACCGGACCCTCGGGCCGGTACAGCACGGCGGATGTGGACCGTGTTCATCGTCTGCGCCACGAGGACGGCCTCACCTACAAGGTCATCGCGCAGATGACGGGTTTCCCCATGAACAGCATCGCCTGGATGCTCTACGGGCTGGAGCCGTCGGCGGAGATGGTGGCCAAGATCACCAAGAAGAAGCTCGGCAAGTGACATGGCTGCCAAGCGTCAACCCGCGGTGGTCCGGCCGCGCTTTGGTGATGCGCTGGCTCGCGGATTGGCTTTTCGGTCGCGGGTGTCGGATGGGGTGAGACGGGGGGAGTTCCGCAGCTTCGACGAGGGGGTGGAGCGGCTGCGGTCAAGAGTCTACGGGATGCGGAAGGGGTCGTGATGATGACAAAAACAGAGGACATCTATCGGTTGCTGGGCGCGGACCCGAAGAAGGGGCGCATCCCGGTGTTGCTGCCCATCCCCGCCAAGCAAAAGGGTCCTCGGGTCGCGGCTTGGCAGGAGAAGTCGGCGGCGGACATGGCACGGCCGGATTGGCTGGCGCAGCTGGATGCGCATGAGAACACGGGGGTGTCGCTCGGGCCGGTGTCGGGCGGCTTGGCGACCATCGACGTGGACAACGAGGATTTTGTTGAACTCATCCTGGAGCTGAATCCGCGGCTGCGCGGGGCTCTGCGCACTCGGGGCGCGAAGGGCTGCCAGATCTGGATGTGGCTGGTCGAGGATGCCAAGATGATTGCGCTCGGGCTGCCGAGCTATCCGCCGGCCCGCTACAACATCAACCACCGGACGCGGGTGGTGGAGCTCAGCACGGTCGGCGGGTCCACGACGGTGCCGTTCGTGGTCTGTGAGTGGCGCGGTGGCGGGTGTCAGTCGGTGGTCCGGGGCATCCATCCCGATGGGCATGCCTACACGGTGCTCGTGGATGCGCCGCCGCTGGAGTACCGCTTCCGCGACATCGTCTGGCCCGATTGCGTCGACCTGCCCTGGGAGGCGAGCAACGCAACGGCGCTATCGAATGTGCTCGGGTCGCCGTTTGCCAAGACGCAGGACGGGCTGGTGATGTGTGACCACTTTTGGGCGGGTCGATTCGCGCTGAAGCACGACATCCTGACCGATGCGGAGGCGGAGTCGTTCTTCATGTACGCCGCCGCCACCGGGGCTTGGGAGCCGCGCACGCGGGCCGAGGTGACGGCGAAGGTCAGCCGCGAACTGATGGGGATGAGCCGCAACCCGGGATTCGAGGTGCTCGAGGGAAACGGGTGCCGGTCCGCCGGCCGCGTCGGCAGTGTGGTGACGTACCTGGAAGGCGAGACGACCAAGCGAGGTGCCTTTGAGCGGGAGCCAGGCATCATCCACTTTGCCAACGGCATGATCGATGTGCGGGAGGAGAGCCCTCGCCTGATGCCTTTCGCGCCCGAGTACATGAGCCGCAACCGGCTGCCGTGGGATTACGATCCCGCGGCGGAGTGTCCGAACTTTGAGGAGATTCTCCTCGGAACGGCGCTGGACTCGGATGACATCCTGACGCTGCAGAAGTGCTTTGGCTCCATCCTGCTCGGGCACAACCTGCTCCAGCGAATCGTCATCCTCACGGGCACGGCCAACGGCGGAAAGTCGCAGATTGCTGACGTTTTCCAGCGAATCGTGGGCATGCACAACGTGGCGAACCTACGGACGGAGATGCTCGGGGAGCGGTTCGAGATGTCTGCCTTCGTCGGCAAGACGTTGATTGCTGGCGCGGATGTGGCGGGTGATTTCCTGCGGCAGAAGCAGGTCGGCAAGCTCAAGAGCCTCACCGGTGGCGACAACCTCGAGGCAGAAACCAAGGGGGGCGGGTTCCGGCAGATCAAGGGCAGCTTCAACGTGATGGTGACCTGCAACTCGAGGCTCACCGTCAAGATGGAGGACGACGCGGATGCGTGGCGGCGCCGGCTGGTCATCATCGCCTTCGTCAAGCCGCCGCCCGTGAAGCCCATCCAGCAGCTCAGCGACAAGCTGTTGCTCGGTAGCAAGGAACTGGGCTGGGTGCCCGAGGCCAGCGGCATCATCAACTGGGGCCTGCGTGGCGCGGTGGCGCTGCTCAAGGATTCAGCCATCCACGGCAAGGTGCTGATGAGCAAACGGCAGCTGCAGCGCGTGGACGACCTGCTCGCGGAGAGCGAGAGCGTCCGGCATTTCGTTCAGGAAGCAGTGGTCAAGTCCGAGAAGGAGATGGCGGAGTCGATGACCACCGAGGAGCTGTTGCAGGAGTACCAGGGATTCTGCGCCGATCGGTCATGGGCGGCCATCCCCGATTCCCAATTCCTGCACCAGCTGGGCGACTGGATGCTTCGGACGCACAGCGTGACGATGAGCAACGACCTCCGCCGCGAGGGCCACGACGGCAAGACCAAGACCAAGCGCGGCTATCGGCACGTCATGCTGACTGCCGGCCCGCGGGAGGAATAGCACATGGAGAGCGTGCCCAACATGGAAGGCCGGCGTCGCATCGCAGACCAGCTGCTGCGCGCGGTGCAGTGGACGAGCCCGACCCACGCGTGGTGCGAGTGCCCAGGGGTGGGGCATCACACCACGGCGACAGGCAAGCGGGCCTGCCAAGTGACCATCGACAGCGGTGGAACCACGAGCAAGGGCAAGCGGGCGGTGCCGACCATCACCTGCGTGCACAGCAGCTGCTCCGCCGCCGTGGCGGCATCAACCCGTGAGCTGAGGTCGTTGGTGGGAAAGCTCGAGGTCGTGCGGAAACCCGGCGCGAAACCCGGACAGCATCGCGCTGGACCAACCACCGGGGGGGGGGCGCAGCCCCCCGTTTTCCGGGCTGTCCGGGCTGAAACCCTCACTTGGACGAGGGTAAAGGAATCTTTTAATCGCCTGGCCTGACGAGGTTTCGATTCTCTATGCAAAACAGGCCTCGAAGACAAAAAAGTGATGCGTTCCTTTCCGCCAAGGATGTGGCGGCGGCGTGGGGGGTCACGGAGCGGACGGTGCGCAATTGGGTCGGCCGGTACGGCGCCGAGGTGTGTGGGACGGCCCACCTGCTGGCCGAGAAAATCCTGACCTCACCGAAGAGCGGGGCCGACCTGCACGCCAAGGCGGCTGGCTTCGTCGCGGCGCATCGGATGGCCATCGATGTCCAGAGTCCCGGGGTGGTGAAGGGTGACATGGCGTCGTTCTTGGCGGAGCAGGAGCGGTTCCTCGGCTGGGCCGGCACCCAGCTGCGGATGGCCCAGGAGACGGGGCAGCTCGGGCTGGTCGCGACCTACGCGAAGCTGACCCGCGAGTTCGGCTCCACGGTGTTGTCGACCCGCAAGGGGATGGCGACCCTCGGGCTGGACTCGGGCGACCTGGTGGCGTGGGAGGAGCTGGACCGCATCATCGTCGCCTTGGTCAACCGCCTCGTCTACGCGGTCGCTCGACTGCGCGACGAGCGGGCTCCGGGCGGGGTCGGCCTCCAGGACGAAGCGGCGGTCGCGGATTGGCTTGAGCCCCGGCTGCTCCTGGCCGCCTTGCTCCAACCCGTCGCCGCCGCGGCCAAC
The DNA here is from genome assembly GCA_903916195.1 of uncultured Verrucomicrobiota bacterium. Taxonomy (GTDB): domain Bacteria; phylum Verrucomicrobiota; class Verrucomicrobiia; order Limisphaerales; family UBA9464; genus CAIVQB01. The sequence goes on from CAIWVP010000103.1 coordinate 6,394, forward strand.
ACCGCCTGCGGCACCAGCCTCCCGGACCGGCTGGTCAAAGCCTTCAAGAGCGCCATCGGGGCCCATATCCAAGACGGCGAAGCCCAACTCTCCGTTGCCATGCAAAACGACATCAAGGAGTTACATGAGTGAACTAACCGGCAGTACCACGTCGGACGGCAAACGACCAAAAAAGAAAACCCTCGCGCGTGTACGGGCGCGGGTGCGTGCACGGGTGCGCGGGCATGTGCGTGAGGGACTTTCCCAAATCGGTCGTTTCCCGTCCGACGCGGTACATCCGGTAACTCACCACAAGACTCCGCGGGCCGCCGCGCGGGCCGACAACCGCCTCCTCCGGCAGGAGGCCTGGGCGTGGGCCGAGTCGACCAAGCGGTCGGCGCAGCGGTTCCTGGTCGAGCGCATCCTCTCTGGCCGGGCCGCGGCGAAGGACAGCTGCACCAGCGACGAGCTGGCCGAGGCCTACGCCGCCTGGTGCCGGGCGGAATCGTTGGCGCCGATGGACCGGACCCGGCTGCTGCGACTTGCCGCGGCCAAGCTCCCCAAGATCCACGGCGCCACCCCTGCCCGCATGTGGCAACAGAAGACGCCGGCCATCGCCATCTTCGCCCGCGGCTTCCGCGGCATCCGCATCCGCCCGCTGGCTGCGGCCCCGCGCAACACCATCGCCGACCTCGCGGCCGCCGTGCACCGCGACGGCCTCAATGTCCACACCCGCATCGTCGAGAGCTTCTTCCGGGCGGCGGTCTCGCTTGGGTGGGTCGACCTGACGGACACCCCGGAATCGCCATCGCTTCGCGATGGCGAGAACGGCGGGGCCCGATTGAACGGAGGCGACCTGTGAGCGACGAGCGCCGGCGTGAGGTGGGGCCGGTGGTCGGGTTCGATTGGGCGGCGGTCGAGGACCCCTGCGGGGTCGTGGTCGAGGAGATCGAGCAGGAGTGTGGCGTGGTGCTGCCGCGTGCGGCGGCGGAGGCGGTGCTGCGGTGGAGCGTGAAGCAGACTCGAGCGGCTGCCGCCGGGGAATTGACGATGGTCGAGCGCGTGCTCGGCTGGGTGGCCAGCGGGCGCGACCTCGACTACCGCGGAGGCGAACGCTCCGACCGGTGGGCGCGCACCGTCAATGAGGACACCTTCGCCGTGGCGCGCCGGCGGGTCGGCCTGCGCGCGGCGGTCGCGGTCAAGGTGATGACGCCCCACATGCGCAACGCCCTCACGGTCGAGCAGATGAAGGCCGTCTTCCGCGTCAGCCGCGGCGAGGTCTCGCGGCTCACGGCAAACTTCCGCGACCTCGTCCTTCGGCGGTCCGCGTGAGCATGACCCTCCCCCCTCCCCGCCTCATCGGCACGCTCGACTGGGCCGAGCGCCACATCCGGCTGCTCGAGGAGGAGGGCTACCGGGAGATCAAGGTCTCCCTCAAGGCCCACGACATCGGCATGACGGTGGCGGCGAACCGGCTCTTCTCGCAGCGCTTCGACTACCCGCTCCACCTCGGCATCACCGAGGCGGGCACCCTCATGACCGGCACCATCAAGAGCGCCGCCGGCCTGGGCATCCTGCTCGCCG
>CAIWVP010000104.1 GCA_903916195.1 uncultured Verrucomicrobiota bacterium
CGATGGCGTCTCGTCGACTTCGTGACGACACCTGCGGTCTTCGTGCTGGAGCAGCGGTGACGTTCCCCAAGAAAGGGCGGATCTTGGACAAGCGGCGTTGGGTGTCGGGCCGGTCGGGATCTCAGTATGGCTCCGGAACGAACTGCTTCATGAAGACCTCCGTCCAGACCTTCCGCCTCGCTTTGGCGCTGTCCGCCGCCTTGGCCGTGCCTGCCCTGCGGGGTGTCGCCGCCGAGGACCGGGAGACCGGCGAGATCATGCAGCACAAGCTGCTGCATTCGCAGTTCGTGCTGCGGGGCATCGCGTTGCAGGACTTCGGGGTCATCCGGACCAACGCGCTCCAACTGGTGAAGCTGAGCCAGTTGAGCGGTTGGAAGGCGCGGCAGACGCCGGAATACGAGTTGTTCACCGTCGAGTTCCGGCGGCACGCGGATGCCTTGGTCGATGCGGCGAGGTCCAAGAACATCGATGCGGCGACCTTGGCGTACACGCAGATGACCTTCAGTTGCGTGAGCTGCCACAAATATATCCGCGGCAACAGCCCCGTCCGGGCGTCGTTGTCGAAGCCGTGATGGGTGGCGGTGCGGTCGGGTGAGGTCGGGTGAGGTCCTCGTCTTGCGTTGGGTGTCTCTGGGGTGAGTTGGAAAAAACGCTCGGCGGGGACTTCTCCGGACCGCATCGGCTTGCCGCGGGGGCCAGACGAGCAGGTGGCGTGACGGCGTGAACTTGCCCCCGCCGGGGCTGTCCCGCACCTTCCGTGGCCATGAGTCTGCTGCCGTTCACCGATCTGCCCGTCCACACGCCGCGCCGTTTCGTGCCCGCCGCCATCGACCTCGGCGATTGGGCGCAGATCGCGCCCCTGTTCGACGCCTTGGAAATCCGCGCCGCGCAGGCGGCCACGCTCGACGCGTTGGAGCAGTGGATCCTGGACGGCGGCGAGCTGGGCGCGGCCCTCGATGAAGAAGGCGCCAAGCGCCACATCGCGATGACCTGCCACACGGACAGCCCGGAGGCGGAGAAGGCGTATCTCCATTTCGTCGAGAAGATCGAGCCGGAGCTGAAGCCCCGTCAGTTCAAGCTCGCCCAGCTCTATCTGGCGCATCCGTTCCGGGCGCAGCTGCCGGAGGCGCGCTACGAGGTCTACGACCGCGACACCCGGCTCCGCGTGGAGCTCTATCGCGACGAGAACGTGGCGCTGGAGACGGAGGAGGCGAAGCTCGGCAACGAGTACAACAAGCGGGTCGGCTCGCTCACCGTGAAGTTCCGCGGCGAGGAGAAGACCTTGCCCGCGATGGGCCGCTTCCAGGAGGAACCCGACCGCGGTCTCCGCGAAGAGACCTGGAAGCTCGTCGCCGCGCGCCGCGTGGCCGAGGCGGACGCGTTCGATGACCTGATGGACGGGCTCATCCGCCTGCGCCAGCAGATCGCCAAGAACGCCGGCTTCGACAACTACCGCGACTACGCCTTCAAGCTCCGCGGCCGCTTCGACTACACGCCGGAAGATTGCGGACGCTTCCACGACGCGATCGCCGCCGAGGTGATGCCCGTGCTCCGCGCGCAGCAGGCGCGGCGGAAGCAGCAGCTCGGCGTCGACCGGTTGCGGCCGTGGGATCTTTCGGTGGATCCGCTCAACCGGCCGCCGTTGAAGCCCTTCGCCGACACGGCGCAGATGGAGCAGGGGAGCCAGGTCATCTTCGACCGGCTCGACCCGGAGCTGGCGCGCGGCTTCGCGACCCTGCGCGAGCTCCGGTTGCTCGATCTCGACAACCGCAAGGGCAAGGCGCCCGGCGGGTATCAGAGCACGCTCAGCGAAACTCGCCTGCCGTTCATCTTCATGAACTCCGTCGGGCTCCAGCGCGACGTGGAGACCATCCTGCACGAGGCCGGCCACGCGTTCCACGCGCTGGCGACCCGGGACGAGGACCTCTACGCCTACCGCGGCGCGCCGATCGAGTTCTGCGAGGTCGCCTCGATGGCGATGGAGCTGCTCGCGGCGCCGCACCTCGACGTCTTCTACAGCGAGGCCGACGCCAAGCGCGCCCGACGCGTCCATCTCGAAGGCATCGTCGGCGTGTTCCCCTGGATCGCGACGGTGGACGCCTTCCAGCACTGGATCTACACGCATCCGGGCCATACCCGTGACGAGCGCCGGGCCGCGTGGTCGGCGTTGATGGACCGTTTCGGCGGCGACGTCGATTGGTCCGGCTGCGAGGCGGCGCGGGCCGATCTCTGGCACAAGCAGCTGCACATCTTCCTCTATCCTTTCTACTACGTGGAATACGGGATCGCGCAGCTCGGCGCGCTCCAGATCTGGGCGAACGCGAAGGCCGACCAGCCGAAAGCGCTCGCCGACTACAAGGCCGGCCTCGCGCTCGGCGGCTCGCGTCCGCTGCCGGAGCTCTTCGCCGCGGCCGGTTGCCGCTTCGATTTCACCCGGGAGACGCTGGCGCCGCTCACCGGACTCGTCCGCGCCGAGCTGGAACAGCTCGGCTGAACGACCTGATCACCGACCCGGATGAGCGGAACCGCACAAGAAACGTCGAAAGTATCGGGCCCGCCGCCGCTGTCGTGGCGGTCGGCCACCGCGGTGCTCATCGTGCTGAACCTCGTGGTGTATCTGGTCGAACGCCGTTTCGCGCTGCCGGACGACCTCGCGCTCAGCTTGCGCGGTCTCGCCGGGGGCGCGTGGTGGGAGTTCATCACCTACCAGTTCATGCACGGCGGCTGGATGCACCTCGGCTTCAACCTGTTGTTCCTCCATTCGCTCGGACCGGTCCTGGAGGACACCATCGGCGCCAAGCGGTTCACGTTGCTCTACCTGGGCAGCGGCGCGTTCGGCGGGGCGGTGCACTTGATGGGGGCGCTGCTTTCGCCGCGCATCTTCGGCCATCCGGTGGTCGGTGCGTCCGCCGGCCTGTGCGGGCTGCTTTCGGCGCTGTGCGCGATCTACGCGGAGGAACCGATGGAACTGCGCCTGCTGTTCCTGTTACCGGTGGTGATGCGCGCGAAGTTCCTCCTGCTCGGCACCGCGCTGATGAGCATGGCCGGGACGGTCCTGCCCTTCGGCAACGTCGCCCACCTCGCGCACCTGGGCGGGCTGATCGGCGGGTTGCTCTGCCTGAACTTCATGGACGTGAAGCCGCTGGAGTTGGAGCCGCCACCGGCGCCACCGCCCGGGCGGTGAAACCGGCCGTTGAATTCGTGCCGCCTCCGACTAGCTTCAGCCCGTGCTCGCCGACCGAGATTACATGAGGGACCCCGGGTCCCGAGCCCCGTGGTCCATGACGGTCTGGATCATGTCCGCGTTGGTCGCCGTGTTCGCGGCGACCCAGATCGACGAAGTCTACTTCAGGTCCGCCATCGTCCGGCACCTGATGCTCAGCGTCGAAGGCATCCAGCAAGGAGAGGTCTGGCGGCTCCTCACGTTCCAGTTCCTCCACGGCGGCCTGATGCATCTCGTGGGCAACCTGCTGGGACTCTGGTTCTGCGGCCGCTTCATCGAGACGGTCACGGGGCCGTGGCGCTTCCTGCTGCTGTACCTCGGGGCGGGCGTGTCCGGCGGGTTGTTGCAGCTGCTCTTGGCGTGGCAGCTCCCGGCTTGGTTCGGCGGGCCGGTCCTCGGCGCCTCGGCCGGTGTGATGGCCCTGGTCGCGCTTTTCTGCCTGCTCCAGCCGGAGGCCGAGTTCTTGGTCTTCTTCGTCGTGCCGGTGAAGGCGCGTGTCATCCTGATCGCGGAGGTCTGCATCGCGGTGTTCTTCACCTTGGTGCCCGAGCGCGGCGGCGCCGTGGCCCATGCGGCCCATCTCGGCGGGATCATCGCCGCCGTCTTCTTCTTCCGGGCCCGCTGGCATGACGAGCTGATGCCGCTCCCGTGGCAAGGTCTGGCCTCGCGGTTCCGCAGGCGGCCGAAGAGCCGGCCGATGGCCCCGGTCCTCACGCCGCGCTTCGTCGCGACCTCCGCCCCGAAGGCCGCGCCGGTGGCGGATGACGCGGATTACATCAGCCGCGAGGTCGACCCCATCCTCGACAAGATCGCCGCGCACGGCCTGCAGAGCCTCACCGAACGCGAGAAGAAGGTCCTCCAGACCGCGCGCGACCGGATGGCGAAGCGCTGAGAGCACCCGACGCCGAGAGCCCGCGCCCGGACTCGACTCCGCTCCGCCGCGGCCGGTAGTTTCGGCGGCCGATGATCCAACGCTATTCGCGGCCCGAGATGAGGGCCATCTGGACCGACGAGAACCGCCTCAAGATCTGGCTCCAGATCGAGATGCTTGCCAGCGAGGCCCTCGCCCGCGCCGGCATCGTGCCCGCTGCCGATCTGGCCAAGATGAAGGCCGGCGCCGAGAAGTGCTTCGCCGACACCCAGGCGCTCACCGAACGGGCAAAGGAGCTGGAGAAGACGCTCAACCACGACGTGATCGGCTTCACCACCGCGGTGGCCGAGCAGATCGATGACCGGGCGAGCCGATGGCTGCACTTCGGCCTCACCAGTTCCGACATCGTGGACACCGCCTTCGCCGTCCAGATGGTCCAGAGCGCGGACATCCTGATCCGGGATGTCGAGACGCTGCTGCCGGTGATCGCCCGGCGGGCCAAGGAGCACAAGCTGACGCCCTGCATCGGGCGGAGCCACGGGATCCACGGCGAACCCACGACCTTCGGGCTCAAGCTGGCGCTGATGCACGAGGAGTTCTCCCGGGCGTTGTCGCGGTTGCGGCACGTCCGCGAGGTCGTCGCCGTCGGCAAGCTCTCCGGCGCCGTCGGCACCAACGCGCACCTCTCGCCCGACGTCGAGGAGCAGGTCTGCCTCGCGCTGGGCCTGCGGCCGGCCACCATCGCCACGCAGGTCGTGCAGCGCGACATCCACGCCGAGTTCATGAACTGCCTCGCCCTCGTCGGCGCGGGCTTCGAGCACTGGGGCGTGGAGTTCCGTCATCTCCAGCGCACGGAGGTCCTGGAGGCCGAGGAGCCCTTCACCAAGGGCCAGAAAGGCAGCAGCGCCATGCCGCACAAGCGCAACCCGATCACCTGGGAACGTCTCACCGGCCTCGCCCGCGTGCTGCGCGGCAACTCCGTCGCCGCCATGGAGAACGTCGCCCTCTGGCACGAGCGCGACATCAGCCACAGCAGCGTCGAGCGCATCATCTTCCCCGATTCGTGCACGCTGCTCGACTACATGTTCGGCCTGCTCACGCGCCTGATGGACGGCCTGCTGGTCTATCCCGAGAACATGCGCAAGAACCTCGGCCTGAGCCTGGGCATGTGGAACAGCCAGACCGTGCTGCTCGCGCTCATCCGCAAGGGCCTGACCCGCGAGGACGCCTACTCGCTCGTGCAGCGCAACGCGATGAAGACCTGGGAGGTGAAGCACGCCGGCCGCGACGACGCTGATTTCTTGGAGGTGCTGCGGTCGGATGCCGAGGTCGCCGCCCACTTCGCGCCCGGTGAGCTCGAGAAGCTGTGCTCCATCGAGTTCCACCTGAAAGAAGTGGAGAACCGGTTCCAGAAGCTCGGGCTTTGAGCCGGCACGATGCGGCTGGAGCGCTGGCGGACCCGTCCGCGAGCGCCGCCGCCGAGCAGGACATGGAAGCCTGAGCCATCAAGGCTCCCGCATCGTCCAGCGGGCGGCCGACCCGGGTCTTCGGCACGGCTTTCCGTCGCTTCGGGCGCGCCCGGCTCGAATCAACCTGCGGGCCTGCGGCTGAAGAAATCGCCCGGTCATCCGCCCGCGAGGATCCGTTCCGCCGCTTGCCGGACGCCGGTCGCCAGCTCCGGCGGGGCGAGCACCTTGGCGGCGCCGCCCCATCCCAGCACCCAGCGCTCGATCTCCTGGAGGCTGCCGAGCTTGAGCCGCAGCTCGACCTCGCCGCCCGGCAGCTCGATCAGCTCCTGCGACGGATGCCACCGCTTCTCGCGGATGTAGTCGGCCACCCGCTCGGCGAAGCGCAGCACCACGCCGTAGTCGCCCTCCTTGGAGTGGATGCCGAAGCTGTCCCGCAGTTGCCGCTCCAGCGCGAACTTCGCCGGCCGCGTGAAGGTCTTGCCGGTCGGTTTCGCCTCGACGATGCGGGCGGGGACGAAGGTGCGGAGATCTTTCCTCAGATGGTCGTAGGCGAAAAGGTACCAATCACCGTTCACGTTCGCCAGGTGGTACGGGTCGACGACGCGCTGCTCAGGCGAGCGGGCGCCGGGTTTGCGATAGCTCAGGGTGAGCTGGCGGCACTTCTGCATGGCCAGGGCGAGGGTGTCCATCACCGGGAGGTTCAGCACCGGCTCGGCCGTGGTGCGGAACGAGATGGTCTGCTCCCATTCGGCGAGGTTGAGCGACACGGTGTCGGGCAACGAGCGGGCGAGCTTGCGGAAGGCGCCGGCGAGCCGCTTCTCGAAGGGCGTGCCGCGATATTGGTGGAGCGATTTCTCGGCGACGAGCAGGGCGAAGAGCTCGCCCTCGCTGATCTGCAACGTGGGGAACGACTCGACCTCCTCGGTGTACCGGTAGCCGTTGGCCGACGCGACGTACCCGAGCGGCAGGTTCATCCGGTCGCGCATGAACTCGAGGTCGCGCTGGATGGTCTTGGTGGTGACCTCCAGTTCGCGCGCCATCGTGGTGGCGTTCGGATGTTTCCCGGCGGCGATGAGCGCGTGGATCCGCATCATCCGCTCCAGCGGAGGACGGGTGTTGGGCATCTCCTTGGACGACGAGGTCGAGCGCTTCACGCGGCGGAGGATGCGGCGGTCCGTCGTGGTGCAAAGCGGAAAGGTTCGACCGTCGGGCCCACGCGCGCCGCGGCCGGGGCGAAGAACGTTTTGCAAAATGCCGCCGGGGCCACCAGTTTCCGCGCCCATGGATTCCGCCGACAAGATGCTGTCCCTCGCCGCGCTGCCCGCGTGGCGCGAGGCGTCGCGCGCGTCCGGACGCCGCTTGGTCGTCACCAACGGCGTGTTCGACCTGCTGCACATGGGCCATGTCACCTATCTCGAAGGCGCGCGGAGCCTGGGCGACGCGCTGCTCATCGGCGTGAACGGCGACGACAGCGTCCGCCAGCTCAAGGGCCCGTCGCGTCCGCTCAATCCCGAGACGGACCGCGCCCGCGTGCTGGCCGGTCTCGGCTGCGTGGATGCCACCTGCATCTTCCCCGAGATGCGGGCCGTGAATTTTCTGTCCGCCGCGAAGCCCGACATCTACGTGAAGGGAGGCGACTACACGCTCGACACCATCGACCCGGACGAGCGCCGCGCCGTGGAAAGCCACGGTGGCCGCATCGTCTTCATCCCGTTCGTGCCGGGCAGATCCACCACCGGCCTTGTCGCCAAGATCCAACGTCTTTGATCCATGAGTGAACCCGTCTCCCCGCTCGCCCCCTTGGGCAACGCGATGGTCCGTGACCTGAAATCCCGTGCCCAACGTCTCGACGCCGTGCTGAAGGTCGGCAAAGCCGGCCTGACCGACGCCTTTTTCAAGTCCCTCGACCAAGCCCTCGCCGACCATGAATTGGTGAAGGTGAAATTCGCCGACCACAAGGACCAACGGAAGGTGCTCGCCCCGCAGCTCGCTGAGCGCAGCGGCAGCCACTTGGTCACGCTCATCGGCAACGTCGTCGTGCTCTTCCGCCGCCGCTCGACCGCACCGGTCGCGCCCGCCGGGGAAGCCTGACGCACGACCGTCACGGCGCGGAAGGACAGCGGTGGTGACTCGGCCGGCGCTGGTGCTTCCCGCGGCGCAGGCGTCCTGATAGCTTCGACGGCCATGAAGCCGTTGCTCCGCACGCTCGTCTGGCTGGCCGTCGCCGGTCTCGGGGCATCCGCCTATCTCGTCCTCGCCACACGCCGCGGCGAGCCGATCTCGTCCGCCTATCTCGTCATCGCCGCGGTCTGCACCTACGCGATCGGCTACCGCTTCTACTCCGCATGGCTCGCGGCCAAGGTGCTCATGCTGGACGACCGCCGTGCGACGCCCTGCGAGGTCCACGAGGACGGCCATGATTTCGTCCGCACCGACAAGTGGATCGTCTTCGGCCACCACTTCGCCGCCATCTCCGGACCGGGCCCGTTGGTCGGGCCGGTGCTCGCGGCGCAGTTCGGCTATCTGCCCGGCGCCTTGTGGATCCTCATCGGCGTGGTGCTCGGCGGCGCGGTGCAGGATCTCGTCATCCTGGTCTCCTCGATGCGGCGGGACGGCAAGTCGCTCGGACAGATGGTGCGCGAGGAGCTGAACGGCTTCGCCGGCGGACTCGCCCTGGTGGCCATCTTGATGATCATGGTGATCCTGTTGGCGGTGCTCGCGGTCATCGTGGTCAACGCGCTCGCCGAGAGCCCGTGGGGCGTCTTCACCGTCGGGGCGACCATCCCCATCGCGATGCTGATGGGCGGATATCTGCGCTGGTTCCGCGCGGGCCGGACGCTCGAAGCATCGGTCATCGGCGTGGCACTGTTGCTTGGATCCGTCTGGGGCGGACAATACATCCACAGCCATCCCGAAGCCGCGAAGTGGTTCACCTTCGGCGCCGAACCGCTGGCGTGGGGCATCATCGCCTACGGCGTGGCGGCGTCGGTCCTCCCGGTGTGGCTGCTGCTCGCGCCGCGCGATTACCTGAGCACGTTCATGAAGCTCGGGACGATCATCGCCCTCGCGCTCGGCGTGCTGCTGGTGCTGCCGGTGCTGCACATGCCGGCGGTGACGAAGTTCGCCGACGGTTCCGGGCCGGTCGTGCCGGGCAAGCTCTTCCCGTTCTGTTTCATCACCATCGCCTGCGGCGCGATCAGCGGCTTCCACGCGCTCATCGGCAGCGGCATCACGCCCAAGATCATCACGCGAGAGAGCCATGCGCGGTCGATCGGCTACGGCGCGATGTGCCTCGAATCGCTCGTGGCCATCATGGCGCTGGTCGCGGCCTGCACGCTGGACCCCGGCGTGTATCTGGCGATGAACATCAAAGGCGTCGGCCCCGACGCCGCGGCCATCGCGGCGGACACGGTCGCGAAGGTCGCCGCCACCGGCTTCAGCGTGGATCCGGCGACGATGGCCGCGCTGGCCAAGGACGTCGGCGAGACGTCGCTCTACGGCCGCACCGGCGGCGCGGCCACGCTCGCGGTCGGCATGGCGAGCATCTTCGCCAAGCTCACGCACGGCCGCTGGCTCGATCTCTGGTACCACTTCGCCATCATGTTCGAGGCGTTGTTCATCCTGACGACGCTCGATGCCGGTACGCGCGTCGGACGATATCTGCTCCAGGATTTCCTCGGCCACGTCTGGAGACCGCTCGGGAACACGCGATCGGTCTTCGCCAGCATCGTCGCCACGGCGTTGATCGTGGCGGGCTGGGGCTTCGTGCTCATCAGCGCGGTGCGGAACCCCGACGGCGGCACCAAGGCGCTCTGGCCCATCTTCGGCATCGCCAACCAACTGCTCGCCGCCATCGCGCTCTGCCTCGCGACGACCATCCTGCTGAAGACCGGGTTGCAAGGAGGGGCCAAGTCCGGGGCCCGAGGCCCGAGGTCGGCGAAGCTCGCGCTCGTCACGTTGATCCCCTTGGTCTGGCTGCTGACGGTCACCGGCACGGCGGGGTGGCAGAAGATGTTCCACGAGTCGCCGCGCATCGGGTTCCGGGCGGCGCTGGCCGTGGCGGAGGAGAAACGGCCTGCGGTCGAGGCCGCGTTGGTCGCTGCGAAGACGGGCGGTGACGCCGTCGTCCTCAAGAAGGCGGAGGCCGCGGCCAAGGCGAACCGGCTGGCGCGGTTCAGCAACCGTTTCGATCTCGCCATCACCGGGATCTTCCTCGCCTTCGCCGCCGCGATGGTGGCCGTGTCCGCTCGGGAATGGCTGCTGTTGCTGCTGGGCCACAAGCTCGCGGTGCTGCGCGAGACGGATCCTGTGTGGTTGCCCGACTCCGTGTTGCGGGCGGACCGGGCCGGCGCCGCGCTCGGCGTCACCGCGCTGGCCTTCGCGCTGCTCAAGGAATGGTCCGGAGAGACCGCGGTCGATCGCGCCCAGGCGGCCGCCTGCGTCTGCGCCGTCCCGGCGACGCCGCGGGTGTTGATCGATATCCCGGAGGTCCGCGCCCCGCTCGACGCCGCCGCCCGCGAGCAAGCCTATGTCGCCGCCGCCGAGCACCGCTTCGAAGGCATCAACCGCTGTTGCTGAAGCGAGCCCGGCAGCCCGTCATCCATCCGATCGGACCTCGCCCCGCTGCCTGCGGATCACTTTCTCCCTGCGATGATCATCCTCTCCAACCGTCAGCGCACCCGTCGCGTGGACACCAAAGCGCTCCGTGCGCTGGCTGTCGCGGTGCTGGGGGACCTCGGCCTCGACGCCGAGGTCGGCATCCACCTGGTGTCCGCGCGGGAGATGGCAAAGGTGAACTGGGATTTCCTGCGGCACGAAGGCTCGACCGACGTCATCACCTTCGACCACGGCAGCACGGCGGAACGCCTGCACGGCGAGCTGTTCATCTCGGTCACCGATGCGGTGGCCCAAGCGGAGGAGTTCGGCACGACCTGGGACGAGGAACTCGCGCGCTATGTCATCCACGGCCTGCTGCATCTCCGCGGCTACGATGACTTGGAACCGGCCCAGCGCCGCGTGATGAAGCGCCAGGAGAACCGGCTCGTCCGCAAGTTCGCGGCGGAGCATCCGTTGGCGCGGCCGGTGGGGCGTCGGGATCGTGGCGCCCGATGAACGAGCGCACCTCAGGGCTGGTGATGCGCGTGCGTCCGCTCTCGGACACGAGCCTGATCGTGCATTGGCTCACGCCGGACCTCGGGCGCATCGCGACGGTGGCCAAAGGCGCGCGGCAGCCGAAGTCGCCGTTCGCGGGCAAACTGGACCTGTGTTTCGGCGCGGAGTTCAGCTTCGTCCGGAGCCGTCGCTCGGAGCTGCACGCGCTCCGCGAGGTCGTGGTGCGCGAGACGCACCAAGGGCTCCGGGCCGACCACGGCCTGCTCGTGCAGGCGGCCTATGCGGTGGCCTTCATCGAACAGGTGACCGAGACGGAGACACCGCTGCCGGAGATCCACGACGTGCTCGCAGGATTTCTCGAGCACCTGCCGTCGCAGCCGCCGCGTCCCCGCAGCGTGTTCGCCTTCGAGCTGAAGATCCTCGCGGCATCCGGCTTGGCGCCGGATGCGGGAGCTTCGGGGCTGCGGCCGGGTTCCCGCGATCTGCTGGGACAACTCACCGATGCCGCATGGCCGGACCTGGCGGAGCTCCGGCCCGCGGCACCGGACGCGCGTGCGGTGCGGGATTTCCTCCACGGCTTCATCCTGCAGCATTGCCAGAAGATCCCGCGCGGGCGCACCGAGGCGTTGCGGGCCGGGACCGAGGAATGGTCGTCTCCCGCCCAAGGCCCGAAGGCCACCGCCGAGTCCGTCGCAGAAGCGCCCCGGACCCAGCCGTCGTAGGATCTGGAAGAAGCGTCCCTCGCAGGACGCGGGGCGACGGATCGCTCTCGGGTTCCTTCGCGGAGATCAGGACCTCCCCACGTCGTCTCCGGCCGGACCCGGCCCGTCGACCGGCCTCACTTTTTTCCGGCCGCGAGCCGGGCGATCAAGGCCGCATCGTGGACCTCCTTCAACGGAACGCCGGCCTGGACCGCCTTCGCGCGGCAGACCTCGAACTCCGGCGCGGCCTGGACCGTCTCGCCGTCGAGCATGCCGAGCTTCACCGGGATGTCGCCGAACTCGGTCTTCACCGTGACGAATCCCCTGCGCAGCTTGCGGCGCTCCGCGATCGTCCGGCGCACGCCGAAAGCGCTCGTGTGCCGCAGCAGCCGCACGGTGAACTTGTCGGCGTCCTCCGCCCGGCACAGCACCGTGAGCAGCACGCCGGGACGGTTCTTCTTCATCTGGACCGGCGTGTGGAAGACATCGAGCGCGCCTGCCGCGAGCGTGGTCCCGATGAAATGCCCGAGCACCTCGCCGCTCACGTCGTCCAGGTTGGTCTCCAGCACGGCGATGGTGTCGGTCTCCCAGTCGTGTCCGTCGGCGTCGGTGCCGGCCGCGTCGGCGAGCACGGCGCGGAGCACGTTGGGACGCGTCCGGTTGTCGCGGGTCCCGAGGCCGTAGCCGATCTTGCGCGCGACCAGGCCGCTCATCGGCGCGAAGGTCTCGGCGAACTCCGCCACCAAGGCCGCCCCGGTCGGTGTGACCAGTTCGCCGGGTTCTTCGCATTGCGCGATGGCGACGCCGCGCGCGGCGAAGATCTCCAGCGTGGCCGGAGCGGGCAGGGGCATCCGGCCGTGCGCGCACTTCACGAAGCCCGTGCCCTCGGTCACCGGACCGGCCAGCACGCGCGGTTTGCCGAGCAGCTCCAATCCGATGCAGGTGCCGACGATGTCGACGATGGAATCCACCGCGCCGACCTCATGGAAATGGACCTGCTCCGGCGGCATCCCGTGGATCTTGCCCTCGGCGACCGCCACGCGGCGGAAGACGGCGACGGATTTCTCCTTCACCCACGGCGAGAGCGTGCTCGCGCCGATGAGTTGCTGGATCTGCGCGAAATCGCGGTTCTCAGCATGCGAGTGCCCGTGCGAGTGCCCGTGCGAGTGCTCGTGTGCATGCCCGGGGGCGCCGTGGGGATGCGGATGAGCATGCCCGTGGTCGTGAGACCGGTCGTCGCACCCGGCCTCGAGATGCACGTCGAACTTCACGCCTTCGATGCCGCACTTCTGGCCACGGGCGACATGCAGATGGTAGCCGTCGAGCGCCAGTTTCTTAAGCTCGCGGTCCAAGGTCTTGGCGTCGATACCGAGATCGAGCAACGCGCCGATGAACATGTCGCCGCTGATGCCGCTGAAGAGGTCGAGATAGAGCGTCTGCACGGCGCGAGGCTGCCACAAGGGACGGCGCCGGACCGAGGAGAAGATCGCGTCCGCGGGGGCGGGCCGGCGTTCACCGCGGCGGCGTCAGGCCCAGCTTCGTCCAGCCTTCGTGGCCGAGTTTCTCCAGGGTGGCGATGTTGGCTTCGTAGATGGAGGCGGCATCGGGACCGGACCTCACCGCACGGCCGATGCTGGCCTCGCGCAGCAGATGCAAGGCGGGGTAGGGGGACCGGTTGGTGAAGTTGCCGATAGCGTCGGGCCCGGTACCGGCGAACTGGTAGCGCGGATGGAAGCTGGCGACCTGGATCTCCCCGACCAGCCCGGCGTCCGCCAACGCATCGTCCGCCAGGTCGAGGAAGGCGTTGTAATCGGCGAAGTCCTGGAGCACGTGCGGATGGATGAGCAGCGTCGTGTCCACCTGGGTCGGATCGGCGACGTGCAAGGCGTGCAACTCGGCGCGGAGGTCGTCGAGCAGCGCGTCTTGGGTCCGTGCATCGCTGACGACGTAGCGGATCTGGCCGCGGACGTGCACCGCTTTGGCGAAAGGGCAGAGGCCGAGGCCGATGACAGCCTTCTCGAGCCAAAGGCGGGTGGCGACGACGACCGGGTCCGTGGAGGGGGCTGGAGGCTGCTGCACGGGCGCAGGATGCCATGGCGGCAGCATGGCACCGAGGAGAAGATGGGGCGGTGCGCTGTCGCCGGTCAGTTGCGCCTCCGGGCTTCCGGAAAGAAAAGGCCCTGACCGAGATGGTGCGCGGGGCGGGAATCGAACCCACAACCTTCGGCTTCGGAGACCGACGCTCTATCCAATTGAGCTACCCGCGCACAGCAGCAGAAACGAGGGCGGAAGTTAGATAGCCACCGCGCGCGGAGCAACGAGTTTCATCAACTGGGTGCGGGTTGACCGAGTATTGCGCCGACAACGGTCTCCGAGCGGTCCTTTCCGACCGAGGCCGCAACAACTGGCCGGAGAACGACCAGCCCCCCCCGGTCGCCTCCCGGCGATGCCGTCCCGCTGCCGCCGAAGTAGAGCGGCCTCCGCGTCTCGGTCCGGTTCAAGCCGGGAACAACTCGGGCTCCGGTCGCCGCAAGGGCGCGAAGCTGCGGCGATGGATCGGGCACGGTCCCAGCGCGGCGAGCGCGGCGA
>CAIWVP010000105.1 GCA_903916195.1 uncultured Verrucomicrobiota bacterium
CTCGTCTTCAAGCGCGGCCAGGTCTGGACCCTGCTCGCCCACGGTCAGGACCTCTTGGACCTGCTGACCTGCTGACCCACTGGCTCACTGGCTCACCCGCTTCCGCTGGCATAGCACGCTGAAAGCGCGCCCCAGATGCTCCGGATGCGTGAGTGTCTGGAATTGCCGGACCCGCGATGCGTCCCAGGCGGCGAAACCCGCATCCGGGGCGAGCGTCTCCGCCATCGCCTCGGTGAGCCAACGTCGTTGGCTGGTGAAGCACTCGGTCGTCGCCCCCGACTGCTCGCCGGCGGCGACGAGCGCCGAGAAATCCACCTGCGAGGTCAGGTCCTGATCGCCAGGACCGGCCAACAGATCGGTCGCGGACCGATGTCGCTGATAGCCGCGTAGCGTTCCTCCCGCGCGTTGCGGCAGGAAGAATTCCTCGACGCGCAGCCCGTAGTCGAAGGTCAGCAGCCGGCCTTGGTCCAAGGCATCCGTCGCGTCGCGCCACCAAGCGGATGCCGCCGGGCAGACCTCGGTGGTGAACCCGTCCGGCAAGGCGTCGAGCAGACCTCCGGGAAGACGCGGCCATGCCGCCTCAGGGACCGCGCTCTTCCCGGAGGCGACGCGCGCCCATCGGAAGCCTTCGTCCACCGGCTCCACGCCCCATTCGAACCAGCGGCCGGAGGCGGCATCCCAACCGAGACGATGCACGGCGAACGCGTCGAGCAGCTCGTTCGCGAAGACGACGCCGCGGATGCCGCCGCGACCGGACCGCGCTTCGCGGATGTCGCTGATCCAATCCACCTGACCGCTGAACCCGGCGAGCGTCTCCGCCTGCCACGCCCGCCGGACCGATGACGGTTCGCAGAGGGTATAGCGGATCCGGCCCGCCAAGGCCGGCCTCCAGATCCGGAGCCACGCCAAGATATCCCGCGCCAACCGGCCGTCGTGCGCTCCGGCCTCGATGATCTGGGACGCGCCCCCCGCAGGACCGTCATCCTCGGCCTGCCAGCGGGCGAACCGGAACGCGAGCAGTTCGCCGAACACGGGCCCGACGCTGGCGCTCGTGTAGAAATCGCCGCCGCGACCGACGACCGCTCGTCCCCGCTCGTAGTAGCCGAGCCCCGGCGCGTACAGCGCGAGCTCCATGAACCGGACGAACGGAAGCACGCCGCCGCACGCCGCCGCTTCGCTGCGGATCTGTGCGCCGAGGGCTTCGGAGGCTGCCGTTCCTGCCATGGGCCGAGATGCTGGCCGCAGCCACCGGACGACGCCAACAGGAACGCGTCGTCATCGCGGTCTTCATCCCGCCCGAGGTCCGGCGACGGCAGGCAGAAGCGAGGCATCGGCCTAGCCAGATCTAGGGGGGGACGATTGTGATCTTCGGGGCAGGACCGGACCTCGGATCGTTCCCATGACTGCCTGGACTTCCGGACCGCCCCTCCCGCTGCCAGCGACCCTCGCCGCGTTGGCTGCACTTGTCTCGGCCGCGGGGCTGGTCCTCGAACGCCTCACGCCGAAGTGAGCGGCCGCGCCGACGCGGAGGAATCGCCTCCGCGAGGGCGCGGTCGGAAGTCGCGGTCATGCGAGACCCAGACCCGTAGCGCCGAGTTGCACTCGGCACGGCGTCGGCAAGACCAAACGCGCCCGCCTGCCGCAGCACCTGCGGATTCCAGATCCGCGATACCTCCAACGCGATCTGCCCTTGCCCGAGCGCCGGTCGTGCCTACGCTCGCTTGCCAGAGCCCCCTCCATGACCACCGAAGAAGCCATCCAACGTTTCCGCGAGATCTACGCCGCCGTCCGTGCCGAGATCGGCAAAGTCATGGTCGGACAGGACGCCATCGTGGACGGCACGCTCACGGCCATCCTGGGCGGCGGCCACGTGCTGCTCGAAGGCGTGCCCGGTCTCGGCAAGACGTTGCTCGTCCGCACGCTCAGCGAGGTGCTGGAGCTGAGCTTCAGCCGCATCCAGTTCACGCCCGACCTGATGCCGGCGGACATCCTCGGCACCAACCTCGTGATGGAAGGCGACGACGGTCGGCGGACCTTCGAGTTCCAGAAGGGCCCGATCTTCGCGCATCTCGTCCTGGCCGACGAGATCAACCGCGCCACGCCCAAGACGCAATCGGCCATGCTCGAGGCGATGCAGGAGAAGCAGGTCACCGCCGGCGGCGCGAACCGGCCGCTGCCGAAACCGTTCTTCGTGCTGGCGACGCAGAACCCCATCGACCAGGAAGGCACCTACCCGTTGCCCGAGGCGCAGCTCGACCGCTTCTTCTTCAAGCTCATCGTCGGCTATCCGACGCGCGAGGAGATGACCGAGGTGCTGAACCGGACGACCGAAGGCGAGAAGGTCACGCCGTCCAAGGTGCTCGACGGGCCCGGCCTGGTGGCGATGCAACAGCTCGTGCGCGAGGTGCCCATCGCTTCCCACGTGAAGGATTACGCCGTGCGCCTCGTGCTGGCCACGCATCCCAAGACCGACACGGCCGCGGCCATCACCAACCAGTACCTGCGTTTCGGTGCCAGCCCGCGCGGCGCGCAGGTGCTGACGCTCGCCGGCAAGGTCCGGGCGCTGACGCAGGGCCGCTTCAACGTGAGCTTCGACGACATCGCCGCGGTCGCCCCGGCGACGTTGCGCCACCGGTTGATCCCCAACTTCGAGGCCGAGGCCGAAGGCGTGACGACCGACGCCGTGATCGCCCAGATCCTCCGCGACGTACCACGGGACGCCGGGACGATGGGGTGAGGGGGTGAGGCGCGGCGGAGTTACGCCGTGCCGAGGCCGCCGATCTTCGGTCGAGACCTCTCAGGCCGCCGCCACCGGCTCGGCGTCGACCCACTTGCCGTGCTCCTTGATGAGGTCCACGAGGCGCTCGACGGCTTCGACCTCCGGGATGTTGAACTTCACCGGCTTCTTGCCGACGTAGAGGTTGATCTTGTTCGGCGCGCCGCCCACGTAGCCGAAATCCGCATCGGCCATCTCGCCGGGCCCGTTCACGATGCAGCCCATGATGGCGATCTTCACGCCCTTGAGGTGGGCGGTGCGCGACTTGATCCGCGCGGTGACGGTCTGGAGGTCGAAGAGCGTCCGGCCGCAGCTCGGGCAGGCCACGTAATCGGTCTTGAACGACCGGCATCCCGCCGCCTGGAGGATGTTGAAGGCGAGCCGCAGCGATTGCCCGGCTCCCGATTCACCGCGCACCAAGATGGCGTCGCCGATGCCGTCGGCGAGCAGCGCGCCGAGGTTCACGGAAGCGCGGAGCAGCGCGATCTCCGGCGTCAGCACGTCGGGGCCGAAGCCGAGGCAGTCCTTGAGCAGGATGGGGTTGTCGCGACCGAGCCGGCGCAGGTGCGCGGCGAGCAGCCGGAAGGCGGCGATCGGCGGCAGGTCCACGCCGTCGGCGACGGTCACCATCTGGGTGCGGCAGTTGATCTGTTCCGGCGCGACCGGCTGCGTCGGGTCGAGTTCGAGCAGGTTCAGGTCCTCAAGGATGCCTTCCGGCTTCACATCGGCCTTGGGCAGGATGCGCGGCGCGACCTTGTCGAAGGTGGCCCGGGTGACGACGACGCGGACGGTCTGCTCCCCACCGGCCTTCACCGCGCCCAGATCCGTCTCCGAGGAGACGCGGCGCTCGTAGTGGAACGGATCGTAGGAGTGTTGCAGCTCGGGATCCAGGGGCCGCAGGTTGGCCAACGTCGGGATCTGGGAGAGCAGGTCGTCGCAGACGGCGATCTCGCGCGGGCTGTCCTCGGTGAGGGAGACGCGGAGGGTGTCGCCGATGCCGTCGCCGAGCAGGGAGCCGATGCCGATGGCGGATTTGATGCGTCCGTCCTCGCCTTCGCCGGCCTCGGTGACGCCGAGATGCAGCGGATAGTTCCAATCGGGGCCTTCCTGGTCGAGGCGGGCGACGAGCAGCCGATAGCACTCGATCATGACCTTCGGGTTCGAAGACTTCATCGAGAACACGAAGTCGTGGAAGCCGTTCTTGCGGGCGATGCGGGCGAACTCGAGCGCGCTCTCGACCATGCCGAGCGGCGAATCGCCGTAGCGGTTCATGATCCGGTCGCTGAGCGAGCCGTGGTTGGTGCCGATGCGCAGGGCGCGGCCGAGGCGCTTGGCCTCGAGCACAAGCGGGGTGAACTTCTCCTCGATGCGCCGCAACTCATCGACGTAGGCATCGTCGGTGTACTCCTTGACCGCGAATTTCTTGGAATCGGCGTAGTTGCCGGGGTTCACGCGGACCTTTTCCACCCACTTCACGGCCTCCATCGCGGCATCGGGCTTGAAATGGATGTCGGCGACGATGGGCACGTGGCAACCGACGGCGCGGAGCTCGCGGACGATGTGCTCGAGGTTCGCCGCGTCCTTCACGGTCGGGGCGGTGATGCGCACGATCTGGCAGCCGACGGCGACGAGGTCCAACGTCTGCCGGACGCAGGCCGCGGTGTCCATCGTGTCGCAGGTGATCATGGACTGCTTCACGACCGGCCGGCTGCCGCCGATGACGACCCCGCCGCGGGACGGGTCGCCGACGGCGACTTCACGGGTGGCACGGCGCGAGAAGGTCCAAGGGGACGGGCGATGCTTCATCTTATCGGCGGATCCTAGCGCCGGACGGCCGTCGAGGCGACAACGACGTTGGGAACGACGGGAGCACGACGGTCCGGGCGCCAAGATCAGGTCACTTGGCCGGCGCAGGCGCCGGGGCGGCGGATTCGACCAGGTTGCGCTGCTGGAGCAGGGCCTTGAAGAGCGGCACGCGACGGAGGTCGAAGAAGGTCACGTAGAGCATGAACGAGATGAGCAGCAGCGCGAAGCTGGTCGTCGCGTACTCCTGGAAGCGCAGGCTCACCTTGCGGCGGGTGACGAGCTCGAAGAGCGCCATGGTGATGTGCCCGCCGTCGAGCACCGGCAGCGGCAGCAGGTTCAGCAGGGCGAGGTTCAGGTTCAGCATCACGAGGAAGCGCAGGCCGAGGCGCAGATCGGTCTTCAGTTCGACGGCGAGGCCGCCGAGGATCCCCACCGGACCGCTGAGGTCTTTGGCGCCGACGCCGGTCTCCTTCGAGTGGGCGAGCGCGGTGAAGGTCTTGCCCATGCGCGTGAACACCTCGTCGAACTGCTCCCATGGCGTCGGACCCGGGCGCTGGACCTCGTAACGTCCGCCGGCGAACCCGATGCCGATGAGGCCGCGCTTCTCCTTGGCGTCGTACACCGGGGTGACGGTGAAGGTGCGGCGCTGTCCGGCGCGCTCGACGACGATGTCGCACGGCTTGCCCTCGCCTTTGCCGATCAGCTCCATCAGGTGCTGCTGGTTGAGGACCGCGATGCCGGCGAAGGTGAGGAACTTGTCGCCGGTCAACATCCCGGCCTTGGCGGCGGGCATGTCGGGCCGGACCAGGCCGATCACCGGCCGGTCGAGCGGATCGAGGTTCAGCCACTTGAGGCCGAGCAACGGGCTGGAGCGGGTCGCGAGCTGGTAGGTGGTGCGGACGCCTTGGTGCTCGATGGAGACGGGCAACACGTTGGTCCGGGCGGTGATCACCTCCATGCTCACCTCTTCCCACGACTTCACCGCGTTGCCGTCGACGGCGACGATGCGGTCGCGCTCCTGGATGCCGAGCTTGGCTTCCGGCGAATCCTTCTCCACCGGCCCGATGACCGGCGGGTTGACGAGCATCGGCAGGCCGATGACCCAGATCAACGAGGCGATGGCCAGCGCGAAGACCACGTTCATCGCCGGGCCGGCGGCCGCGACGAGGATGCGCGAGACCGGCGACGCGGGCGGGATCTCAGCATCCGCTTTCCCTTCGATCGCCTCGCTGGTGATCATCTGCGGCAATTTCACGAAACCGCCCGCCGGGATCCAGCGGATGCTCCATTCCACTCCTTGGAACATCCACGAGAAGGCCTTCGGCCCGAGACCGATGGAAAAGCCCTCCACCTTCATCCCGCGGCGCAGGGCCATCCAGTAATGGCCGAGCTCGTGGAAGAAGATGCTGGCGCCGAAGAACAGCACCACGGCGACGGCGATGAAGAGCCAACGGAGATATTCCATGCGAAGCGTTGCCAAGCTAGATGCGCGACGGCGGCAAGGCAACCGGCGGGTCGTGCAGGAAGACGATTCATCGAGCGCGATCGTCCCGGATGCGTGTCGACACCACGGACGGTCCATCCTACCGGCGCATCCGTGATGAGCCGCAGCCTGAGCTCACCTACCTTCCTGCGGGTGGACACGGGGGAGCCAAGTTCACGGCGCAAGCCGGGATAGGGCGCACGGGGCCGGGCAACCGGTCCCAAGTCCATTTCCAAAGACAAGCCCGTCAGCGAACCCCGTCGGTGATCGGGAGGACGACCCTCTAGGTCCGCAAGTCGCCCCCACCCACTGGTCTCCTGGCGCGTGACAACGTGCGCGTGCCGTGGACCCGTGGCGTCGCCGGGGAGATCCTGTGTCTCCCGAAGGCGGCCTCGCACCGTCGGCGCGAGCGCAGCAGGGCGGGCAGGCGAGACGCCTCGCCACATCGCAGCCTGAGGGCGGCGATCCGATGGCACAGGGGCCGCGCCGATCAGATCGGTTGAAAGACATCGTCCCGATCGCCAGGTCCTTCGCCGGCGGGCCGGACATGGTGTTCCAGATGCCGGCGCCAGGGACGAAGTAGTCACTGAGAAAACCCGGCGACGTGGGCGGCGCGACCACGGATCGCGCCGCCTTTTTCCGTCTCCGCACGCTTGCGCCTCCGTCCGCCCCGTCGGTTACTTCGCCGCGCGATGAGCGACGAGATCTTCGATGTGGTGGATGAGAGGGACGAGGTCGTGGGCGCGCTGCCGCGCCGCGAGGTCCATCGGCTCGGGCTACGGCACCGGGCGGTCCACGTCCTGGTCTTCAACGCCCGTGGCGAGCTGTTCCTCCAGCAGCGGTCCATGCTCAAGGACAACTGGCCGGGCGTCTGGGATTCCTCCGCGTCGGGCCACCTCGACCAGGGCGAGACCTATGATGATTGCGCTCTGCGCGAGGTCCGCGAGGAGATCGGGCTCGTGCTCATGTCGGTGCCCGGGCGTTTGTTCAAGCTGGAGGCCTGCGCCGGCACCGGCATGGAGTTCTGCTGGGTGTACCGCGTCGCGCACGAGGGGCCGTTCGTGCTCCAGGAATCCGAGGTGCGCGGGGGTGGATGGTTCACGCCGGAGGCCGTCGACGATTGGATCACCCACCGGCCCGGCGACCTCGCAAGCGGCTTCCGCGTGATCTGGGAACAGTGCCGGCGCACCGCGGTCCTGGGCCTTTGATGCGGTGGATCCTGGAAACGAGGGCTTGCTACCTCGTGGGAAAAGGCTATTTCCATCGCCTGCCACGGTTCCGGAGACGGGACCGTTTCGCTTTCCGGCGTCCCTGTGGACGTCCGGAGCGCGGAGCCCGGGAGTCCGGGACCGCGTTGTTGAAAGGACGTGAAAGTGATTTGAGCGAAGTCAAATTGAAGAAGGGCGAACCCGTTGATCGTGCATTGCGCCGCCTTAAGAAGAAGGTGGACCGCGAGAACACCATCAAGGATGTCCGTGCCCGGAGAAGTTTCGAGAAACCCAGCGAACGGCGTCGCCGCAAGCTGAAGGTCGCGAAGTTTTCCGCCATGCTCTCCGCCCGCTACGCGGACGTCTGAGCATCCACATATTCCTGTGCTACAGGATTGAACCCGCTTGCGCCGGATGTTGTCCTTGCTGGACGCGTCCGGCGCTTTTTTGCACCCATGTATTCGCTATCGTCCTGTTGGAACTCGGGCCGCCACACGTGCGGCCGCGAGATGCTCCGTGAGATCCGCGACCTCGGCTTCGGCCACGCCGAGCTGAGCCACGGCATCCGCCTCAGCCTCATCCCTGGGATCATCGATGCGGTGGAGGCGGGCGAGATGAAGATCTCCACGCTGCACAACTTCTGCCCGCTGCCAATCGGGATCAACTATCCCGCGCCGAACATCTTCAAGTTCTCCGCCAGCGACCGCCGGGAGCGCGAGTACGCATGGAAGCACTCGCTCAAGACGATCGACACCGCACAGCGCCTCGGCGCGAAACTGGTCGTGCTCCACTCCGGGCAGGTCGATATCAAGGACTACCAGGCCAAGCTGGAGGAGATGGTGCTCGCCGGGCAGAAGGAGACGCCGAAGTACCGCAAGCTGGTCGAGGAGATGGAGACCAAGCGCGAGCGGAAGAAGGACGAAGCGGTCCGGCTCTCGCTCGAGATGATCGGCGGGCTCGCCCAGTATGCCGGCGAGCGCGGGCTGCTGCTCGGGGTCGAGAACCGCGAATCGGTCGAGGAGATCCCGTTCGACCACGACATGTCGTCGTTCTTGGATTCGTTGCCCGAGAACGTCCGCTATTGGCACGACTGCGGCCACGCGCAGATCAAGCAGGGCCTCGGCCTCATCGACCATCGGATGCACCTGGAGAGCCTCGCGCCGCGCCTCGGCGGCCTGCACATCCACGATGTGAAGGTCGACGGCGAAGGCATGCACGACCATTGCCCGCCCGGTTCCGGCGAGATCGATTACGCGGCGCTCAAGCCGTTCGTCGGACCGGGACACATCAAGGTCATCGAGCTCAGCCCCGGCGTGCCGCCCGAGGACGTCAAGACCGGCTTCGCGCACATCAAGTCGGTCTGGGGCGAGGAATGAGCCGCCTGCCGTGACCCGCGCCCGCCTCATCAGCCTGGTACGGACCGTCGTCTGCGGACTGCTGCTCGCCGCGATCTTCCACGTCATCTTTTGCAACGAGGTCCAGCTCCAGGCCGCGTCGGAAGGGCGCGCTTGGGACGACCTGTCGAAGTGGGACCAACGTCGTCTGGCGTGGACCCGGGGGCCGGCGGGCCTCTGGGAGACCGTCCAACGTCTGGACGCCGGCAGCTTGGCCGTCTCCGCCGCCGCCTGCGGATCGCTCATCGTCTTCGGCGGGCTGCGTTGGCGCGCGGCGCTGCGGGTGCAGGGCCTCGACCTGCCGGTGCGCGAGGTGCTGCGGATCTCGTTCGTCGCGCACTTCTTCAACGCCTTCCTGCTCGGGACCGCCGGCGGCGACGTCGTGAAAGCCTGGTACGCGGCGGGCGCCACGGCCGACAAGAAACCGGAGGCCGCGCTCACGGTCTTCGCCGACCGGTTGTTGGGCACGTTGGCGCTGCTCCTTTTCACGGCGTCGCTGCTCGTGCCCAACCTCGGCCTCGTGCTCGGCTACCCGGAGCACATCGCCGTCGCGGCCCTCGTCCTGGCGATGCTCGCCGTCGCCGCGGCGCTGGTGGTCGCGGGGTTCTACACGGATGCCCTCGGACATGACGGCCGTCTCGCGCGCTGGGTGCGGCGGCTGCCCAAAGGGGACGCGTTGAGCCGCGGCTTGTCCGCGTGCCGGAAGTTCGGGCGGCATCGCGGCTTCATGGCGGAGGTCGCGTTGTGGTCGGCCCTGATGAACGTCTGCGTGGTCGTCGCCTTCACGGCGCTGGCGTCGGGGCTCGGCATCATGGTTCCGGCGGGGACCCTCTGGTACATCGTGCCCGCGGTCGTCTCGGTCGCGGCGCTGCCGGTCACACCGAGCGGGCTCGGGGTGCGTGAGAACCTCTTCGTCTGGCTGCTCACCGTGCCGGCGCTCGGGGTGAAACCCGGTGCGGCGCTCTCGCTGTCGCTGCTCGGCTACACGGTGAACCTCGCCTGGAGCGCGGTCGGCGGGATCGTCTACCTGCTCATGCCGGACCGCGCGAAGGTAGCAGCCGCGCGCAGCCGCGGAGTCTGATCGGACCCGCGGGTCCGGCGCGGTGCCTCACTTCGGCTTGGCGGCGGCGATGACCGCGTCGGCGAGCTCGTCGGCGCTCCATGCGTTGCCGATGAAGACCTGGGCCACCTTGCCCCGTGCGTCGACGACGACCGTGCGGAGGTTGTGGTTCTGGTCCGCAGGCGGCAGGTCCCGGCCGAAATAGAGCCCGAAATGCCCGGCCAGCCGCTCGATGGGGTCGAACGCACCGCTAACGAGGCTCCAGCGCGACGGGTCGTATCCGAAGCGCCGACCGTATCCGGCCAACGTCTCCGGCGTGTCGGTCGCGGGATCGAAGGAGACCGAGAGCAGCCGCCAGTTCTTCGGCGCGGCGGGATCGGACGCGAGCCGCTTCTGCACAGTCGCGAAACGGTCGCTCATGCGCGGGCAGAAATCCGGGAACGGGCAGCGTGTGAAGATGAAGGTGAACGCGTACGCGTCGCCGCGGAGATCGGAGAGGCGCATCGAGCGGCCGAGCTCGTTGGTGAACCCGTAGTCCGGCAACAGGTCGCCCGGGGCCAGGGCCGGGACATCCGGCAGGACGCGGATCGCGCTCGCGACGTTCGTCGCCGGACGTGGAGCCGGTCCGTGCGAGGTGACCCGGACCTCGTCGATCCATCCGTCCTTCTCGGTGACGCGCATCCGGAACTCGACGGCATCTCCCGGCTGGAGCCCGCGCAGCTCGTTCGTGTCCTTCACGTCGAAGGGCATGGTCATCGCATCCATGAAGCCGGGGATCGCCTCGTGCTTGATGACGACCGTGCTGCCGTCCGGCCGCAGCGCCTGCACGATGCCGCGCACGGGATAGTTGGTGACGGGGCCATCGGCGGAGGACCCGACCGGAGCGGTCGGGTCGGGTCTCCCGCAACCGGAACAGGCCGCGAGCAGCGTGAGGCAGCAGAGGGCGAGGAAGGCGTTATTCATCGGCGGACTGACGATACCGCATCGGCCCGCCCGGGCAAACCCGACACGACCGGCCGCGCATCCGGAGCCCTTCGCGCGGATCCGGCTCGCGCGATCGGTGCTGGGGCGCTCGCCCGGGACATGGCAGGGTCCCCATCGTCGACCCATCCGTGAAGTGGCTCCAGGTCGTCCGCTCCGCTCATGAACACTCCCGACCCGATCCCTCGTCCGGCCCCTCGGTCCTCCGACGGGCATCCCTTCCGCTTCCACCGGCCGCACCTGCATCTGGCGTCGACGTTCGGACCGGATTGGTTCGCGCTGAAGGCCGAGGCGTTCGCGCGGTTCTTCGGCACGCCGCTCTTCCTCGTCACACAGACCGCGGTCGTGGCGGTCTGGATCGGTCTCAACGCCGTGGGTATCGTGACGTTCGACGCGTATCCGTTCATCCTGCTGAACCTCGCGTTCAGCCTCCAGGCGGCCTATGCCGCGCCGTTGATCCTGTTGGCGCAGACGCGCCAGGCCGACCGCGACAAGGCGCATGCCGAGGCCGACGCCCTGCACCGCGAAGACCTGGCGCGGGCCAGCGAGGAGCGTCAGGTGCTCGCCTCGGACCAGACCGCGCTGCTGGTGGACCTGATGCGCCAGAACACCGAGCTGACCACCGCGACGAAGACGCTGACCGAACGCGTCGAAGCGCTCACCGCCGAGCTGCACGCGCGATTGGTGAAGGGCACGGATCCGGCGGCACGCGGATCGGGTCCGGGAGCCTGACAAAAGGAGGCGAAGCAAAGGAGGACGAGGCAAGGCCGACGCCTTCCCCCGGACCAACTCCAAGTTGCGCCCGGCGCGTCCGGCCCGCTAGGTTCACGCCCTCTGGTATGACGCTGACTGAAAAAATCCTCGCCCGTGCCGCCGGCAAAAGTTCCGTCCAAGCCGGCGACAACATCTGGGTCGATGCCGACGTGCTGATGACCCACGACGTGTGCGGCCCCGGCACCATCGGTGTGTTCAAGCGCGAGTTCGGAAAGACGGCCAAGGTCTGGGACCGCAAGAAGGTCGTCATCATCCCCGACCACTACATCTTCACCGCGGATTCGCTCTCGAACCGCAACGTCGACATCCTCCGTGCCTTCGCCCAGGAGCAGGACCTCCCGTACTTCTACGACGTCATCGACGACCCCGCGGGCCAGTGGAAGTTCGACGCGACGAAGGGCCTGCTCCAGAGGCAGTACGGATCGAACTACGCCGGCGTCTGCCACACCGCGCTGCCGCAGAAAGGCCACACGCGGCCGGGCGAGATCCTCTTCGGCACCGATTCGCACACCTGCATGGCGGGGGCCTTCAACCAGTTCGCGACGGGCATCGGCAACACCGACGCCGGCTTCGTGATGGGCACCGGCAAGCTGCTCATCAAGGTGCCCGAGACGATGCGCTTCCGCATCGAAGGCAAGCTGCTGCCGGGCGTGATGGCCAAGGACGTCATCCTCCACTGCATCGGCGAGATCGGCTTCGACGGCGCCACCTACCGCGCGATGCAGTTCGACGGCCCGGGCGTCGCAAGCCTGTCGATGGACGACCGCATGACCATCGCCAACATGGCCATCGAGGCCGGCGGCAAGAACGGCATCTTCGAGTTCGACGCGCGCACCCAGGAGTTCGTGGAAGGCCGCACCCGGTTGAACGGCACGAAGTCCTCCTTCGAGCCGGTGTTCGCCGACAAGGAGCAGAAGTTCGTCTACGAGACGGTGATCGACCTCGACCAGTTGGAGCCGACGGTCGCGTGCCATCCGGATCCCGGCCAGCGCAAGAAGGCCAAGGAGATGGGCCACATCAAGCTCGACCGCGCCTACATCGGTTCCTGCACCGGCGGCAAGACGAGCGATTTCGTCGAGTTCGCGCGGGTGCTGCACGGCCGCAAGGTCACCATCGACACCTTCGGCGTGCCCGCGACGCCGGAGATCGTCGGTGATCTCCAGAACACCCGCTGGGGCAACCAGAGCCTCTGGCAGATCCTCGTGGATGCCGGTGTGCGCATGACCGAGAACGCCGGTTGCGCCGCGTGCCTCGGCGGCCCCGTCGACACCTTCGGCCGCATGAACCAGCCCGGGCTCAAGTGCATCAGCGCCACCAACCGCAACTTCCCCGGCCGCATGGGCCACAAGGAATCCCAGGTCTTCCTCGCCTCGCCCGCGACCGTGGCCGCCAGCGCCATCGCCGGCCGGATCACCGACCCGCGCGAATACGTGTCGAACTGAACGCCCGCCCGATCTCCTCCAGGCCCCGCCGATCCGGCGGGGCCTTTTTTGTTCCCGGCCGCCGATGAGATCGACGGCGGAAGGAACGTGCGGGTCCAGGACGACGCGGGGCGGACGATGATCTCGGCCGCATCGTAGCGCGGACGCGACCTGTTCGCGGCCGCCGGAGCGGTCCCGGTGCGGCACGGGATCGCGGTGGAACTCGGAGGCAGCTCCGGGCTCCAGGCCATCCCCCTCGCGGAACTGGCCATGAGATCGTCTGCATGGGCGACACTCCGACGCAACTGCCGACGACGGCAGTGGTGGACGAGCGGTTGCATCTCGCCGCAGCGACCCTCGCGCCGAGCGGGCCGCTGGCGCTGACCTTCCGCAACCCCGTGGGCAACGAGCTGAAAGACGTGCAGGGGTTCATCCCGGTGCGCAGCGATGACGACCGCATCCTCACCTGCTTCCTCAGATACGGCGACGGCTTCGTGGACGTCCATGACCTCGCCCACTTCCGCACGCCGGAAGGTCGGAAGCAGAGCGTGAGCTGCTACCGCAAGCGGCGGCTGGACCGGATCGCGGTGGCCGCGGACCTCGTCGCGGAGGGGTTGGACCTCGTGCGGAGCGACGTCGAACGCGGCCTCGTGACGATCCTGGCGCGGCGGAACAGCGGACCGAGCATTGGCAACGGACCGAGGACGGGCTAGTGGTTCCGGTACGGCAACGGCCGTGCCCATGCAGAACAACCTCACCGAGATCGTCCCTTTTCTTCAGACCGCCATCGGCCCGGTCATCTTGATCTCCGGGGTCGGCATGTTGCTGCTCGTGATGACCAACCGCTTCGGTCGGGCCGTGGACCGGTCGCGTCAGCTGATGATGGAACTGCGGAAGGCGGAAGCCGGCGGCGCCGAAGACCGTGAAGCGTTGCGGGACCAGGTCCGGATCCTGTTCCGGCGCGCGCGACTGTTGCGGAGGGCGATCGGGCTGGCATCGGGCAGCGTCCTGTGGGCGGCGCTGCTCATCGTCACGTTGTTCGTGGCCGCGTTGGCGGGTTGGCCCGCGGCGGGCCTGGTCGAGGCGCAGTTCATCGGGAGCCTGCTCTCGTTGATCGGCGCGGTGGTCCTGTTCCTCCGCGACATCCATCTGTCGCTGGTCGCGCTCCGCTTGGAGCTGCGCGACAGCGGCGTGGTGTGATGTGAGAGTCGGCGCGCGACGCCGTCCGTTCAGAGCGGTCGGCCGGTGAGGAGCTCGTAGGCCTCGAGATATTTGGCCTGGGTCCTGGCCACGACCTCGGCCGGAAGGGCGGGCGCGGGCGGCGTCTTGTCCCAGACGAGCGTCTCCAGGTAATCGCGGACGAACTGCTTGTCGTAGCTCGGTTGGCCGCGTCCCGGGGCATATCGGTCCACCGGCCAGAAGCGCGATGAATCCGGCGTGAGCACCTCGTCGATGAGGATGAGGTTCCCCTCGAAGAGGCCGAACTCGAACTTGGTGTCGGCGATGATGATCCCTCGCTTGCGGGCGTGGTCGCGGGCGAAACCGTAGAGCTTGAGGCTCAGGTCCCGCGCTTGCTCGGCGATGTCGGCGCCGACGAGCTCGGACGCTTTGCTGAAGGGGATGTTCTCGTCGTGACCGGTCTCGGCCTTGGTCGCGGGCGTGAAGACCGGCTCCGGCAGCTCGCTGGATTCTTGCAATCCGTCGGGCAACGGGATGCCGCAGACGGTCCGGCTCCGCTGGTATTCCTTCCAGCCGGATCCGGCGAGGTAGCCGCGGACGACGCATTCGATCGGGAGAGGCCTGGCCTTCTTAACGATCATGCTGCGGCCCCGGAGCTGGGCCTCGAACGGAGCCAGCGCCGCCGGCAACGGGTCGCCCGCTTGGGCGAGCCGGTGGTTCGGCAGCCACGAACCCGTCAGGTCGAACCAGAAGTGCGAGAGCTGGGTGAGGACCTCGCCTTTGCGAGGGATCCCGTTCGGCATGACACAGTCGAACGCGGAGATGCGGTCGGTGGCGACGAAGAGCAGGCGGTCGCCGAGGTCGAACACCTCGCGGACCTTCCCGCGCTTGGGCGGCGGGAAGCCGGGAAGATCGAGCGTCAGGAGCGGTGTGACTGGCATGCGGCGAGGCTAGAAGGAAGCCGGGCCGGGCCGAAACGAAAAAGCCGCGCCGTCGCCTGCGTCGCAGGCTCACTTCTCCGCGGCGACGAGCAACGTCTCGAAATGCGGTGGCTGTTCCTCCCGCGCGACGATGCTGATCTCGATGCGGCGGAAGCCGGCCGCTTCGAGCCAACCGTGCAGGTCCGATTCCGAGAAACCGAGCCAGTGGTCGCCGTAGAGCTCGTGCGCCTGCGCGAACCGGTGCTTCGCGAGGTCGAGCAGCAAGAGTTGTCCGCCCGGCTTCAGGATCCGGTGGGCGCTGGCCAGGGCCTTGGCGGGGTCCGCGGCGTGATGGAGCGCCTGGCTCAACACCACGAGATCGACCGAGGCAGGGTCGATGGGCGGGGTCTCCAGGTCGCCGAGGCGGAAATCAAGGTTCTTGAGGCCGTTCTTCTTCGCCTTCTTCGCACCGAACTCGACCATCTTCTCCGAGTTGTCGACCGCGATCACCTGTTTGCAGCGGCGGGCGAGCAACTCGCTGAGGAGCCCTTCACCCGAGCCGAGGTCGGCGACCACCAACGGCGGGAGCACGCGCAGGAGCAGATGGCCGAACGCTTGCCACGAGCGGCCCGGGCCGTAGCTCCGGTCGAAGCGGCCCGCGACCTGGTTGAAGTAGACCTGGGCCTGCTGTTGGCGCAGGCCGAGCGTGCGCTTGAGGTTGAGCTGGTCGCCCTCGTGCTCAGGGAGCTCCTTCGCAGCGCGGATCGCCAACTGGGCAAAACTACGTCCGGCGTCGTCCGTCTGCGGCGCGAGCCGATAGAACGTGCGCTTGCCGTCCCGGCGCGACTTGAGCAGGCCGGTCTCGCTCAGGAGCCCGAGGTGGGTGGAGATGCGGGATTGCGCGAGCTTGGTGATCTCCTGCAATTCGGCCACGGAGAGCTCGTCGCGCTCGAGGAGGGCGACGATGCGCAACCGGGTCGGATCGGCGAGGGCGCGGAGGGACTTGAGCGTGGGGGTCACAGGATGGACGCGGCGGATGGACACCTCCACGTCGGCGTATCCTAACCGCCTTGCCGTGCCCGACTCAAGGCGCGCGAACCGGGTCGACCGAGGCTCATCGGCGGATCCGCCGCACCATGGCGCTGGCCATCGCCATGGTGACCAGGAACTGGAAGAGCAGGGAACGGACCTGGAACGGGACGTCGCCGACCGCGTGTCCCAGGATTCCCAGCAACGCCAACGCCACGAGACCCGCGAACTCCCTTGACGGTGGTCGCCCCCGCGAACCGAAAGCGATCACGGGCACCAAGAGCATCATCACCACGAGCGCCCCCAGACCGATCCATCCGAGCGTGATCTGGGTCTCCCACCAATCGTTGTGGACATAGCCGTGGACCGCTTGGGTCGGATCGGCGCGGTAGAGGGCATTCAACGCGGTGAAACTGCCTGCACCGTTGCCGAACCAGCCGGATTCGGCCGACATCCTGCGAGCCGTCTCGTAGATTTCTCCCCGCCCGTTCAGGGGGTCTTTGGCGGTCTCGACGAACCGCTTGGAAAGCGATTCGCCGCCCAAGAACAGTCCCAGGACCACCGCGACAGCCAAGAACGCGGTCGCCCATAGCCAGCGCCCTTGTTGCCAGATCCGCTTGCCGGTCAAGAACACCGCCAGCGCGCCGACCGACAGGGCCCCCATGACCAATGCCCCGCTCCGGCTGCTTGAGATGAGCGGGCTCGCGGCCAAGATCAGCGCGCACGGGACCAGCAAGACATGAGCGCCCGCACCGGTTCTCGAGCCTCGGGTCTTGGCTGCATTCCTGAGCGACCACCAGAAACCTAAAGCGACCGGCCAAACGAGGTTGAAATATTGCGCGCCGTTGGTCCGATAGTTGTAAGGGCCGAAGTGGAACGCCGGTTCCCCTGCGCTGTACGGGGCCCTGATCCAGAGCAGTTTGTCAGTACCGTCGAAGCGCTGGATCATGGAGGTCATGGCCAGCACGGTGGCGCTCCCCACCAACGTCCACAGCCAGGTCCGGATCCGGTCCGGAAGGCCGTCGTCCTGGTCTTCGTCGTCCGTGCGACGTTCGTCGCGAGATTTGCCAAGGAACCAATCCCGCGCCGCCCAGAAGACCAACGCCAACGCCGACCAACCCCAGAACGCCGGCAACGATCCGGACCGGTCGTAGCTCGACGGAAGCCAGCTCACCGGCTCTCCGGGCAGGTACACGAGTTCGGTGCCGAACTTCCAATGATCCGCCGTGGCACGCGCGTTCAGCACGCTCACCAGCACGTACGCCGGTACCAGCACCGAAAGGACGGCCAAGGTCCGCACCGCCCACCGGCCTGTGCGGGTCGGCTCGGACCAGCGCGCCGGGACGTGGCGCGTCCGCCAACGGATGACGTGCTTCGCCACCAACAGGGCACCCATCGCGACGCCGGTCCAGTTCATCACCTGGATCTCTTCCCACCGGACGTTGCCGAACGCCCAAGGCGACCAGACCGTGAGGAACAGCAGCAAGGCTCCGCTCGCGGTGTCGAGATGGCGGAGGACGGGCGGCGTGCGGGACGAAGCGGGGTCCATTGCGGAGGACTAGATGGCGGATCATCGGGCAAGATCCAAGCGTCGATCCGACGGTCGGGACGGCAGGTTTGCTTTCGACCGCGGCTCCGCGAAATTGCTGGCCATGGAAAGCGAAGAGGCCGTCCCGCCCGATCGATTGATCGAGGTCCCGAGGGTCATCCGTGCCCGTTCGGAGCGCCAGGCGATGGATTGGTCGCTCGTGCTCGTCAGCCAAGGCATCGAGGTGGCGCTGGACCGCGAGCCGACGGGCAATGCTTGGAACCTGCTGGTCGCGCCGGCCGACCATCGCCGCTCGCTCACGGCCATCCGGCAATTCCGCCTGGAGAACCGAGGATTCCAGTGGCGCCACGAGTTGGCGGGATCCGGCCTGATGTTCCACTGGGGTGTGCTGCTGTGGGTCTTCGCCGTGGCGATGTGTTTCCAGATACAGGGCCATCTGGAGGCCGGCCTTTTCGTGTCGGATGCCGTCCGGGCCGGTGGCTGGTGGCGCGCGTTCACCGCGGTCTGGTTGCATGCGGACCTAGGGCATCTCGCCTCGAACGTGGCGGTGGGCACTTTGTTCATCGGCCTCGCCATGGCGCGATATTCGGCCGGGGTCGCCCTGCTCGGCGCCTTGGCCGCCGGCGCCGCCGGCAACGGGTTCGGCCTCGTTTTCCGGCCGGGCGGTTACATCGGTCTCGGGGCCTCGGGGCTGGTCATGGGCGCGCTGGGCATGCTCGCCGCGCAGGCCGTGCCGCTCTGGCGGGCCGGGAGACCGGGCACCAAGGTCGTGCTCATGGGCTTGGGCACGGGTTCGCTCTTGTTCGTGCTGCTCGGGGTCGACCCGTCGTCGGATGTTCTGGTCCATGCCGGCGGGTTCCTCGGTGGCGTGGTCGCCGGAGCGTCCGCGGCGCTCATCCCGGACGGACGCCGCGCGATCGCCAGCCGGATCTCGGCGGTCCTCTTCGCCGCGGTCGTGGCGACGACCTGGGTGCTGGCGCTGCGTTGAGGCGGTTCAACGGCGACGGAGCAGCAGCGCGCAGTTCCATGCCGCGAACTCGCGCACGCCCGGCACCGCCATCAGGAACGGCAGCTCGGTGTAGTAGCGCGGCGCGGCCTTCACGATCTCGAGCTTCCCCGTGGCCCGGACCGTCTCGAGCACCTTGCCGATGTAGGTCGGGAACAGGTTCTCGTGCGGCTTGTGGAAGCGCGGCCGCCGGCTCAGCGAATCGTAGATCCGCGGCCCGAGCGAGGGCCCGAGGTAATGCAGGGGCGAGAACTCGTGCCCGCCCCATGGCGAGAGCCAGTTCGTCCAGCTCAGGTACATCACGCCGCGGTCGGTGAGCATCTCGTGGGCGGAATGCAGCAACCGTTCCGGCCGGGCAAGATGCTCCAGCACGTTCGAGCAGACCACGAGGTCGTGCCGGCCGACCTTCGCCAACCCGTCGCGATCGAGGTCGACCGCGACGAACGGCGCGCCCCGGTGCGCCGGCAGCAGCTGGTCGCTCGCGTCCGCGAAGGTCACCTTGCAGCCGAGCCCGGCCAAGGCGCCGCCGAACACGCCATGGCCGCAGCCGAGGTCGAGCGCCGTCGTGCCCGGCCCGGTCGCCACGCCGTTGGCCCGGAGCCAGCGGATCGCGTCCGTCGCCTGTATCTCGTAGAAGACCGGGTCGTCACGGTGGCGCAGGAACCGCCAGAGCAGCTGGGGCAGGATCATGGCAGGATCACGATTTCACCACGCGCAGGCGGAACCACACCTCTTCCGGCGTGACCAGCGTGGCGAAGAACCGCTCGAAGAGCACCGGCTCCAGGTTGATGACCGGGTCGAGCCAGCTCAGCGCGGCGAAGTTGGAGAAGTGGAACCGCTTCTCCTCGACCACGAAACGCGCGGCGCTGCCGTAGTTCGTCCGGTGCCCCAGCTTCCACTTCTCGTAGAACTTCA
Organism: uncultured Verrucomicrobiota bacterium; assembly: GCA_903916195.1. Lineage (GTDB taxonomy): Bacteria > Verrucomicrobiota > Verrucomicrobiia > Limisphaerales > UBA9464 > CAIVQB01. Next base: position 19,502 of record CAIWVP010000105.1, read on the forward strand.
GCTTCTTGCCCGTGATGTCCTCGTAGTTGTCGAACGACCGGATGCCGAACGGGATCCGGTGGTCGGGCTCGGAATAGTACTTCGTGCTGAGGAAGAACGGCACCCGGACGACGACGATGGCGCCGGGCCGGCAGACGCGCCAGATCTCGTTGATCACGGCGTTGAAGTTGCCCATGTGCTCGAGGATGTGGCTGGCGAGCACCTCGTCGAAGTGCGATTCCGGGAACGACCACGGATAGCGGTCCAGGTCCGCGAGCGTGTTCCCGCCATAATCGACCCTATCGAGGTTCACCCAGCCGGGGCGGATATCCAAGCCGCAGCCCACGTTGAGGCGGCGGGGCGCGACGGCGGGCGCGGTGGCATTCATCGGGCGCAGAGGATGGGAACCGGACGGACGAACGCCAGCGCGGACTTCGTGGACAAACCTCAAGCAAAGCTTCAACCAGCCATCGCCGACCGGTAGGGTGTCACCTTGATGAGCGAACGACGGCCCCGCCTGAGCGTGATTGTCCTGAACTACAACGGATCACGTTGGCTGGATCGCTGCGTCGGATCTTTACGGGAACAGACGGTGATCTCCGAATGCGAGGTGATCATCGCCGACAACCTGTCCACCGATGGTTCCGACCAGCAAGCAGCGGCTTTGATGCAGGATTTCCCGGGCGGACGTTTCATGTCCCACGGAACGAACCTCGGCTTTTGCGAAGGCAACAACAGGGCCGCGCGCGCGGCCCGGGGCGAGTGGCTGTTCTTCCTCAACAACGACACGTGGTTGGAGCCGGATTGCTTGGAGAAACTGCTGACGGGCGCGCAGCAGGAACAGGTGGATGCCGCCATGCCGGTCGTCCTCAACTATGCCGACGACTCCTTCCAATCGCTCGGCGTGCGCGGCTTCGATTGCTTTGGCTGGGGCACCCATTTCTCGAAAGCACCGACCGGGACGACCGAGATTTTTGCGCCGAACGGCTGCGCTTATCTGATCCGTGAAGAGGTCTTCTGGAAGCTGGGCGGCTTCGACCCGGAGTTTTTCATGTATGCCGACGAACTTGACCTGTCTTTCCGGCTCTGGGTCACTGGTTTTCGAGCTGTGGCGCTTCCGGTTGCACGGCTGCACCACCGAGGAGCGGCGAACGTGAACCCGAAGGGGGACGGTTCGATGGTCGAACTCCGGACCAGCGACAGCACCCGCTTCTACTCGAACCGCAACTCTTTGCTGACGTTGCTGAAGAGCGCTCAACATCTGTTGCTCTTGCTGGTGCCGATGCAGGTCCTCCTCTTGCTGGCGGAAGGGCTGGTAGGTTGGGCCGTCACCCGCCGCTGGTCGTTCGTCCGCCGCGCGTATCTTGGCGCTGTCCTCGATTGCTGGAAGATGCGCTCGCACTGGCTTGCCGAGCGCCGGCGCATCCGACCGCTGCGTCGGCGCGGCGACCTCTGGATGCTCCGGATGTTCTTCACTTGGGTTCCGCAACGCTGGGACGAGTTCCAGCGCGTCCGTCGTATGGGTCTGCCCAAGGTTTCGGCGCGTTGACCGCGTGTTCAGTAGAACGTGCAGGTGGTCCCGTAGCCGCGGACCACCCCGACCTCTTGGGTTCCGGGTGTCATGCCCTTCACGTCGAACTGGCGGATGCTCTTCCACCGGACGCTCCCGTCACCGAACAGTTCGTTGGCACCCGACATGGAAGAAAAGTCCGGGTTCGGTTTCCAAGGGTGTTTACCGTGGTTGTAGTAACATTGGTTGTCCCCGGCCCAGAGATAGATGTAGTCGGTCATCAGCACCCTCGTTGTCTCGAGACGGCGCTCGGTCAGGTCTTCTGGTCGGTTGGCGAGCCCCGGCGGCCACAAGTCGTGGCGTGCGAGATACTGGTAAGCGGTCGAGATGTGGCCCCAAGTGTCCGCTTCTGACTTGATTGATGCCGGCGATGGTTTGGGCATGCTGGGGCACCAATAGATGCCGCCAGTCAGCAAGTCGGTCTCGTCCTTGCCTCCGAGGTAAGGCGCGATTGCTTCCACCGACAGGAAAGCCTCGGCGAGGTATTTCCGGATAGACAAGACCGTAGGGTGAACATACGAGCCACCTTCGACGACGGAACTCATGAGGCTATCGCGGTTGTCTTGGGCATAGAGGATGTGCGCGATGCCCCACTGACGGAGGTTCGACATACATTTGGCGCGTTTCGCCTGCTCGTTGGCCTTGGCCAGCGTGGGCAGAAGCATCGCCGCAAGGATGGCGATGATCGCGATGACCACCAGCAACTCGATCAGCGTGAAGCCGTCGCGAACGGGCCGCGGGGCAACCGGTGGTCCGGTGGCGGAGGAAAGAAGGTGGGTGGCCATGGCTAGGCTCCTTCTTTGGATAGGAAAAAGCGCATAAAACAAGGCAGCGCCCACGGAAGCGTGTGGCGGACCCTCCTTATGAAACTCAATCTGCCCTATTGACGCGCCAAATACAAGCTACCCTTCACAACAGCCGCTGGTGCCGCGCCTCGGCGTCGAGCTCCGGTCCGAGGCCGGTGCCGCGGGCACGACGGCGCTCGATGATGTGCTTGTCCGTCAGCGGATCGTACGGCACCGGATAGTTGCCGTCGTAGCAGGCGAGGCAGAAGGAGTTCTTCGGCTTGCCCGTCGCCGCGACCATGCCGTCCACCGAGAGGTAGCCGAGGGAATCGGCGTTGAGGAACCGCCGGATCTCGTCGTGCGTGTTCGTCGCCGCCATCAGCTTGCTGCGCTCGGGGAAATCGATGCCGTACACGCACGGGTTCATGTGCGGCGGGCAGCTCACGAGCACGTGGACCTCCTTGGCGCCGGCCTCTTTCAGGCTGGTGACGCGCGCCTTGCTGGTCGTGCCGCGGACGATGGAGTCGTCCACGATGACGACGCGTTTGCCGCGCACGAGGTCGCCGATGAGGTTCAGCTTCACCCGCACGTTGAAGTCGCGGATGAGCTGCGACGGCTGGAGGAAGCTCCGTCCGACATAGTGGTTCCGCACGAAGGCCATCTCGTAGGGGATGCCGCTCTGCAGCGAGTAGCCGAGCGCGGCGGAGTTCCCGCTGTCCGGCACGGGCACCACGATGTCGGCCTCGATGGGATGCTCACGGGCGAGCTGGCGGCCCATCTCGACGCGCACCTTGTAGACGTTGCGGTCCGCGATGTTCGAGTCGGGCCGGGCGAAGTAGACGTACTCGAAGACGCAGAACGCGCGGCGCGTGTGCTCGGGGAACGCCTGCACCGACCGCAGCCCGTTCGCGTCGATGATCACGATCTCGCCCGGCTCCACGTCGCGGATGAACTGGGCCTGGATCAGGTCGAGCGCGCAGGTCTCGCTCGACAGCACGAACCCTCCGTTCGCCAGCCGGCCGATGCTCAGCGGGCGGAACCCGTGCGGATCGCGCACGCCGATGAGCTCGTGCTCGGTGAGGATGACCAGCGAGTAGGCGCCCTCGATGCGGCGAACGGCCTCGACCAGGGCGCTCTCATGGCCGCCCGGCCGCGTCGGCTGGGCGAGCAGGTGGACGATGATCTCGGAATCCACCGTGGTCTGGAAGATCGACCCCTTGGCCTCGAGCTCGTCGCGCAGGGCGGCGGCGTTGGTGAGGTTGCCGTTGTGGCCGATGGCGATCTTGCCGCGAGCGCAATCGACCGTCAGCGGCTGGGCGTTGGTGAGGTTCGACGAACCGGTGGTCGAGTACCGCGTGTGCCCGATCGACGCCTGGCCGACGAGCTTGTGCAGCACGTCGCCGTTGAAGATGTTGGGCACCAGCCCCATCCCTTTGTGGACGTAGAACTGTTTGCCGTCGGTCGTGACGATGCCGGCCGATTCTTGGCCGCGGTGCTGGAGCTGGTAGAGCCCGTAGTAGGTGAGCTCGGCGGCGTTCGGATGGCCGTAGATGCCGAAAACGCCGCAGTAGTGCTTCGGATAGTGTTCCACGTGAACCGCCGATTGAGGCGACGGCGGGGGCGGAGGGGAAGGGTATTTTTCGGACACGATGGTTTCAGTGGCGCCAGACATGGAAAAAGGTTTCGAACCACAGGCCGTTCAGCTCGAACTGGAGCATCGGCGAACCGATGCCGGGCTCTCCTCCGAGACCGCCCTTGAACCAATGCAGGGCATTGCGGTCGCTGACCTGCCCGCAGATCTCCTCGAAGAAGTCCGGGTCGAAGGCGACCACGCCGTAGCGGCCGCGGCGCAACCCGTCCTTCGTCATCTCGGCCAACAGCGCCTCGGCATCCGCCGGCGAACGCCGGAAGCACCAGATCTCGGCTTCTTGGCACTTCACGGCGATCTTGTGGAGTTTCGGGGTGCTGCAATCGCCGCACTCGATCCACAGACGCGGACGCATATCGTAGCCAAGTTCGCAGACGTCGGGAACGAACGGCACCGAATCGTCCGGCACCGCGGTCTCCACCTGGAGGCGTTCGCGGTAGAACAGGAGCCAACCGAGCAGCTTGAGCGCGATATGGCGCACGGATTCGTCCGGCTGGAGCGCCAGCAGCAGCTTGTGGGGCAGCGGACGGCGCCGGTCGTCGCTCGTGAACAAGAAGGTGAACTTGGCAGCCAATCGGGGCTCCAAACTCGCGTCCCGGCACGCGAAGTCCAGCGAGGAGTGGGAACGCCGGGCCGTCACGTTTCCGTAACTTCGGATTGGGTTTGGCCGCGAGATTGCTAGTCTCACGGCATGTCCCACCGGCTCTTGTGCTTGGCGATGCTCCTGTCGATGTCCTTCGGCGTCGTCCGCGCCCAGATCGTCATCTCCGAGTTCATGGCCAGCAACGCCAAGACGCTCGCGGATGCCGATGGGGATTTCTCGGACTGGATCGAGGTCCAAAACACCAGCAGCCGGCCGGTCAACCTGCTCGGATGGTCCCTCACCGATCGTCCCGATCTCGCGGCCAGATGGCGTTTCCCCGCCACCAACCTCAACGCCGGCGCTTTCCTCGTCGTCTTTGCCTCGGGCAAGGACCGCACGAACTCCGGCGCGCCGTTGCACCTGGACTTCCGCCTGTCGGCGGCCGGCGATTACCTCGGGCTCTTCCCGCCGGACAGCGCCGCCGCCGCGACCGAGTTCGCCCCGGTCTATCCGCCGCAGAAGACCGACATCTCGTACGGCATCCGCAACGGCCAGCGCCTCTTCTTCAGCCCTGCTTCGCCCGGCGCGGCGAACACGGGCGGGTTCGCTGATTTCGTGGCGGACACCAAATTCAGCCAGAACCGCGGCTTCTTCGACACGCCGTTCGACCTGACCATCTCCACCGCCACCGCCGGCGCGACCATCCGCTACACGACCAACGGCGTGCCGCCCACCGCCACCACCGGCCTTATCTACACCGGGCCGGTCAGCATCCCGGGCACCACGGTGGTGCGTGCGGGAGCGTTCAAGGACGGCCTCCAGCCCAGCGGGGTGGACACGCAGACCTATCTCTTCCTCGCCGATGTGGTCCGTCAATCGACCAACGGCGCCGCGCCTCCGGGCTGGCCGACCTCGTGGGGCGCGAACGTTCGCAACTACGGCATGGATCCCGACATCGTGGATTCCCCGATCTACCGGGACCAGGTCATCCCGGCGCTGAAGTCGCTGCCGTCGTTCTGCGTGGTCACCGAGCTCAAGAACCTCTTCGACCCGGCCACCGGCATCTATGCGAATCCCGGTCAGGACGGACGTGATTGGGAGCGTCCCTGCTCCTTGGAACTGGTCTATCCCGATGGGACGAAAGGGTTCCAGATCGATGCCGGCATCCGTATCCGCGGCGGGTTCTCCCGGAGCACCGACAACCCGAAGCACGCGCTGCGCTTCTTCTTCCGCGATGTCTACGGCCCGACGACGCTCAAGTTTCCGCTCTTCGGCGACGAGGGCACGGACGAATTCGACGCCTTCGATCTCCGCACGTTCCAGAACTATTCGTGGAGCTTCCAGGGCGACGGCCAAGGTGTGTTCATCCGCGACCAGTTCAGCCGCGACACGCAGCTCGCGATGGGGCGCCAAGGCGAGCGCGGCAAGTACTACCACCTCTACATCAACGGCCAGTACTGGGGCCTCTACAACACCTGCGAACGTCCCGAGGCCGCCTATGCCGCGACCTACTACGGAGGCAACAAGGAGGACTACGACGTCGTCAAGGTGGAGGCCGGGCCGTACACGATCAACGCCACCGACGGCGACATGGCGGCGTGGACCCGTCTCCACAACGCCGCCCGGGCCGGCCTCACCAACAACGCCGCCTACTTCAAGCTCGAGGGCCGCGGCCCCGACGGCGCGCCCGATCCGGCGCTCGAGAACCTGCTCGATGTCGACAACCTGATCGACTACATGCTGGTCATCCTCTACGGCGGGAATCTCGACGCGCCGATCTCCAACTTCCTCGGCAACACCTCGCCGAACAACTGGTACGGGAACCGCGACCGCACCGGTAAGCATGGCGGCTTCCGGTTCAACGCCCATGATTCCGAGCACACGCTGCTGAACGTCAGCGAGAACCGGTCCGGTCCGTACGGCAGCGCCACCAGTTGGCCGCTCAGCAAGAGCAATCCCCAGTACCTCTGGCAGCAGCTCAGCGCGAACGCCGAGTTCCGGCTGCGCGTCGCCGACCACATCCAGAAACATTTCTTCAACGGCGGCGCGCTCACGCCGGCCGCCGCCCGCGCCCGCTTCGGGGCGCGCACCAACGAGATCTACGCCGCCGTGGTCGCGGAGTCGGCGCGCTGGGGCGATTCCAAGGTGTCCGTCCCGCTGGCGCGCGACCGGAACTGGCTGCCCCAGGTGAACAGCATCCTCAACAACTACATGGGCCAGCGCACCACGACGGTGCTCAACCAGCTCAAGACGCGGAAGCTGTATCCCGCCGTCGCCGCACCCGCGTTCGGCCAGCACGGAGGCAACGTGCCGTCCGGATTCCGGGTCTCGATCGGCGCGCCCGCCGGCACGATCTATTACACCACCGATGGTTCGGACCCGCGCCTGCTGGGCGATCCCGTCGCGCCGTCGGCCAAGTTGTACACGACCGATTTCCCGCTCACCGAGACCACGACCCTCCGTTCGCGCGTGCTCAGCGACACCAACTGGAGCGCGCTCACCGAGGCCACGTTCACCCTGATCCGCGACTACGACACGCTGGCGGTCACCGAGCTGATGTACCATCCGGCCGCGTCCGGCGATCTGGACGGCGACCACTTCGAGTTCATCGAGCTGAAGAACGTGGGCGCCACCGAGCTGGACCTCAGCGGCGTGAGCTTCACCAACGGCGTGAGCTTCACCTTCCCGGCCGGCGCCCGGCTCGCGCCCGGCCGCTTCGCGGTGCTGGTGAGCGACGCCGAAGCCTTCGCCAGCCGGTATCCCGGCGTCCCTGTGGCCGGCGTCTATGGCGGAAAGCTCTCCAACGGCGGCGAACGCCTCACACTCGTCCATGCCGCGGGCAAACCGATCTTCGACGCCGCCTACGGCACCGCCGCGCCGTGGCCCACGACGCCCGATGGTCTCGGCTTCTCGCTCGTGCCGGTGGATCCGACCGCCCCGGCGACGCCGGGCCTCGCGGCGAGCTGGCGCGCGAGCTCGCGTCCCGGGGGTTCGCCCGGTGCCGACGACCTGGTGCTGGACGTCCCCGCGGTCGTCATCAACGAGGTGCTCACGCACACCGATCCGCCGCAGCTCGACGCCATCGAGCTGCACAACCCCGGATCCAAGCCGGCCGACATCTCCGGATGGTTCCTCAGCGACGACCGGAACCAGCCCGCGAAATTCCGCATCCCCGGACCGCGCGTCATCCCGGCGGGCGGCTTCCTCGTCATCGACGAGAGCCAGTTCGACGCGCCCGCGCTCGGTACCGATGCCTTCCGGCTCGATTCCCATGGCGATTCTGTCTGGCTCTTCTCCGCCGACGCCTCGGGCAAGCTCACCGGCCACAGCGACGGCTCCAGCTTCCCGGCCGCGGCCAACGGCGTCTCGTTCGGGCGCATGACGAACTCCGCCGGTGAGGTGCAGTTCCCGCCGCAGCGCTCGCTCACCTTGGGCTCGGTCAACAGCGGCCCGTCCGTCGGACCGGTCGTGATCGAAGAGATCCAGTACCATCCGGCACCGGGCGAGGTGGAGTTCATCGAGCTGAAGAACATCGCCGACCATCCGGTGCCGCTCTTCGACCTGGAGTTCCCGACCCACACCTGGCGGATCACCGGCGCGGATTTCGTGTTCCCGCCCGGCGTCACGATGCCGCCCGGCGGCATCGTGGTCGTCGCCGACAGCGATCCGGCGCTCTTCCGCAAGCGGTTCGGTATCGCGCCCGAAGTGCCGGTCTTCGGTCCGTTCGGCGGCAACCTCCAGGACAGCGGCGAACGCCTCGAGCTCCAGCGGCCCGACAAACCGGACCCCGTGACCAACAAGCTCGGTCAGGTCAGCTTCTTCGTCCCGTTCATCGGCGTGGATCCGGTCCGCTACAACGACAAGGCCCCGTGGCCGACCCACGCCGCGGGCTCCGGTCCTTCGATCGAGCGCAAGTCGGCCGCGAACCACGGCGACGACCCGGCCAACTGGGCCGACAGCAACGGCCGCGCGACCCCGGGCTATGACAGCGACGGCAACCGGCCGCCCATCGTCGATGCCGGACGCGACCAGGATTTCCCGGCCGCCGCGGATTTCCCACTCGTCGTCTCGGTCGCCGGCACCGCGACCGACGACGGCAAACCCGGCGGCCCGCTGACCTACGCTTGGACCCAGACGTCGGGCCCCGGCCCGGTGACCATCGTCTCGCCCGACAAGCTCGCCACCCAGGTCCGCTTGCCCGGCCAAGGCATCTACACGCTGCGCCTCACCGTGGACGACGGACGCATCGCGACGAGCGATGAGCTCATCCTCTCGGCCTCGCGAGCGACCGGCGACGTCACGTTCGTGACCGCCGGCTCGGTGTGGCGCTATCTCGACAACGGCTCCGACCAAGGCACGGCGTGGCGCGAGCCGGGGTTCGCTGACGCCAACTGGAAGTCCGGCAAGGCCAAGCTCGGCTACGGCGAAGGCGACGAGGTGACGACCCTCGGCTTCGGCAGCGACGCCAACGCCAAATCCATCACCACCTACTTCCGGCTGAAGTTCAACGTGGCCGACGCCAAGTCGGTGACCGGCCTCACCGCCAAGGTGCTACGCGACGACGGCGTGGTCGTCTGGGTCAACGGCAAGCTCGCCGTCCGCGACAACATGCCCGAGAGCGACGCCACCTACCTCACCACCGCCAGCAACACCGTCGGCGGCGCGGATGAGAGCACCTTCTTCGACCACCTCGTCGATCCCGGCCTGCTCCGCGACGGCGAGAACACCCTCGCGGTCGAGCTCCACCAGAGCGGGGGCGCGTCGAGCGACATCAGCTTCGACTTCGCGCTCGTCGGCCAGGTCTTCCCCGCCAACCGCGCGCCGACCGCCGACGCCGGCCCCGACATCACCCTCCCGCTCGGGACCGCCGCCGTGCTTGTCGCGACGTTCGTTGACGACGGGCTGCCGAGCCCGCCCGGGATCCCCGCGTTCACCTGGAGCAAGGCCGACGGCCCGGGGGCCGTGACCTTCGCGGACGCCCGGTCGCCGAGGACCACCGCCACCTTCAGCGAAGCCGGCAGCTACGTGCTGCGCTTCAAGGCCGACGACAGCGCGCTGAGCGCGAACGATGATGTCACCATCACCGTGGTCTCCGGCGAAGTTCCACCGGCCATCGCCGTGGCCTTCACCGGAGCCGGTCCGGTGCTCCGCCTCGTCACCGAAGCAGGCCGCAGCTATGCCGTCCAAGTGCGCGACGAGCTCGTCGTCGGCGCGTGGGTGACGGTCCAGCAGGTCGCCGCCGGGGGAGCGGGACGCATCGTGGAGGTGCCCTTGGCCGGAGCCGGTCCGCAACGCTACTACCGGGTCGTCTCGCCGTCCGTGCCGTGACGCCGGATCATCCGACGAACAACCAGTGCCACGGCTCGTAGATGACGCCTTGGGGATTGCCCCGCGGATAGGTCATCCGGAAACCCGCCGCGCCGGCGTTGCGGGACAGCCACGCGAACGCCGCGGTGCCCTCGAAAGCCTCCTCCAACGGCGGGCAGCCCGGCGTGCCGATGTCCACCGCGCGCCCGGTGTGGTGCTCGCTGTAGCCGGGAGCGGCGTTCACCCGGAGGATCTCCTCCAGCGTTTGTCCCGCCGCCAGCTTCTTCGCGAGGATCTGGTGCTGGTGCTCCACGCTCCGAAAGCCTGAGACCAGCAACAGCGTCACCCCTTCTGCCGCGGCCGCTGCCGCCAACATCTGCCACGCCGCCGCCGCCGCCGGGGCCAACCGGAGCTCGCGTCCGTCCTTGAGCACCCGCGCCGTCACCAGGTCCGTCGCCTCCGGCTGTGGCACGAACCCGCGGCGTTCCGGATCACCGACCGGGATGCCGAGTCCCTTCAGCAAGACGCCGATGCGTTCGGCAGGAGGGACGGTCTCGGAGGACGGCATAGGCCGAGAGTGGTACAAGGCGTCGGTCCAAGCCAAGTCCGCGGCGTCCCATCGTGCGACCGCAGGGAGCGGGCAGCAGGAGCCCAGGGCTTCCTCGGCGTGGCGATACCGGTCCCGGTGGATCGGTGGCAGATCGGGAGTCCACGGCTCCGGCGGCGGATCGACCAAGGAACGGTCCTGCGCCCGCGATAGGCACCCACGGCGCCCGGCGCGTCCGCGCGTGACGGATCGCACCGGTCGGGTACGCTCGCGGCATGCCCCCGAAGGTCCTCGCCATCGCCATCGCCGCCGCCGTCGCCGCCGTCGTCGTCGCCGTTTGGGCCCGGGCCGATCCGTCCGTCACCGTGGTCCAAGGCGCGCCCGCGGGGGATGCGCTCGCAGCGCGGTCCCGGCTCCGCGTCGCGCCCGGGCTCAAGGTCGAGCTCTGGGCCGGCGAGCCGCTCGTGAAGGACATCACCAGTTTCTGCTTCGACTCCATCGGCCGCGCCTACGTCGTCGAGACCGGCCGGCGTCGCACCAGCGTGTTCGACATCCGCGGTCTCCAGCCGTGGCTCGATGACGACCTGTCGTTCCGCACCGTCGCCGATCGTCGTGATTTCCTCACGCGCAAGCTCACGGTGGGCGACCCGGACCACGACCGGTTCCTCGCCGCGCTCACGAAGTCCGGCATCGGCGGATTCCGCGATTTCAACCAGGACGGGACCCTCGACGCCCGCGACCTCGACGTGGAGTCCGAGCGGATCCGGCTGGTCTGGGATTCCGACGGCGACGGACGCGCGGACTCGGCGACGACGTTCGCCGACGGCTTCACCAACCGCGTCGGCGGCGTCGCGGCAGGAATCCTCGCCCACGGGACCAACGTGTGGTTCACCAGCATCCCCGACCTGTGGCGGCTCGACGCGAAAGCCGTCGGTCCGACCAGTGGGTCCGCAGGGGCGAAGGCAGATCCTGGCTCCACCGCCGGCTCTCCCGCCCGCTCGCTTTTGCTGACCGGCTTCGGCGTCCACATCGCGTTCGGTGGGCACGATCTCCACGGTTTGGTGAAGGGCCCCGATGGCCGCCTCTACTTTACCATCGCCGACCGCGGCTCCTCGGTGACCAACTGGGAGGGCAGGGTCATCTCGCTGCCTGACTGCGGCGCGGTCTTCCGCTGTGAGCCGGACGGTTCGGATTTCGAGGTCTTCGCCAAGGGCCTGCGCAACCCGCAGGAGCTGTGCTTCGACGACTTCGGCAACCTGTGGACCTGCGACAACAACGCCGATGGCGGCGACAAGGCGCGATGGACGCTCGTGCTCGAAGGCGCTGACTACGGCTGGACCATCGGCTGGCAATGGCTGCCGAAACTGGGCGCGTGGAACTCCGAGCGGCTCTGGCACACGCGCGAGAGCAACACCGCCGCGTACATCGTCCCGCCCGTTGCGCACATCGGCCACGGTCCGGCGGGCATCGCGTATTACCCCGGCACCGGATTGCCCGCGCGCTATGACCGGCATTTCTTCGTGACCGATTTCCCGGGCGGGTTGCGGACGTTCGCGGTCGAGCCCGACGGCGCGTTCTTCAAGGTCGTCCCGGAGCCCGGAGCGGACCTCGCCGGCCGATGGAAGGAGGACAACTCCGCGACCAACATGGTGGGCAAGGTCCTGTGGGACCTCTCGCCGGTGGACGTCGCGTTCCCGCCCGGCGGCGGCGTGACCATCGCCGATTGGGTCCAAGGCTGGGAGAAGACCGGCAAAGGCCGGCTCTGGCACGTCTCCGATCCCGCGCTAGCGAACGACCCGCTCATCGCCGAGACGAAACGCTTGCTCGCCGAAGGAGTGACGAAACGCGCCGAGAAGGAACTGCTCGCGCTGCTCGGGCATCGCGACCAACGCGTGAGGCTGGAGGCGCAATGGGAACTGGCGGGGCGAGGGCTCGAAGGACGCAAGGCTTTGCAGACCGCGGCCGAGAAAGGGGCGGGTCTGGCCACACGGCTGCACGGCATCTGGGGCCTCGTCCAGGCGGTCAGGCAACGACGTGGCAGCGACCTCGTCCCGGAGTTGACCGGACTCTCCCTGTTGAACGACCGCGAGCCGTTGGTGAGGGCAGCCGCGGCGCGACTTGTCGGGGCGGCCCGGTTGATCGAGGAGGAAGGCGCGCTGGTCCGGATGTTCGCTGACAACGATCCCCGTGTGGCGGCCGCCGCTGTCGATGCGTACCGCGAGTGTCTGATGGGGTCCGACGGTCGCTCGATAGGCCGGCGCAAGATCCCCGCGCACTGGCTCCAGCGGTTGGCTCCGCTGATGCCCTCGTTTCTACGCCAGAAGATGCATGTCGAGGTTTTGCCGGACACCTTCGATTGGCCGTTGATCCAACTGGATGATCTGCTCACGGGTGATGCCGGCGCCGAGCCGATGGTGCTCAATTCTGCGGCTCTGTTGATCGCCGAGTTCGGTCGGTCACTCGGCACCAACGTTCTCGCGACGCTCCGGAGACGCTACGAGATAGCCGGCGGGCTGGCGGATGGCCCCGTGGGCCCACGACTCGCGCTGCTGCTCGCTCAGCGGCGTTTGGCAGACCCTCAGATCGCATCGTTCCTCGGTGAGAGCCGGCTGGATATCGCCCTCGAAGCCGCCCGCGCGATCAACGACGTGCCGATACCAGGAGCGATGGTCGCGCTCGCCGAGCTTGTCGGACCGGCATCGTTGGAACGACTGAGACGTCAAGCGGACGCCGATCCGTCGACACTGTCCTCACCTCTGCACCCTCCCGCCGGGAGGCCGGGTGATCTGACCGCGCCCTCCTCGACGACTCGGGCCGCTCAGGACTCTTCGATCGCGTCCGTGCCGCTGATCACGCCGGAACGGACACGCCCGTCCGAAGCGATCTCACCGGGAGGAACGGGCCGGGGCGAGGGCGGGTATCGTCCGCGGAGCCTCAATTTCACCCGCGACGAATGGCTCGCCTGGGTCCTGCGCCGCGCGGTGAACGCGAACTTCCGCCTCGGTGACGCCACGAACGCTGCCGCGCTCGGTGACTTCGCCGCACGGACCGACGCGCCAGAGAGCGTCCGCGTCGAGGCGCTCGAAGACCTCGCCGATTGGGCGAAGCCGCCGGGTCGTGACAAGATCGTGGGCCTTTGGCGTCCCTTGCCGCCGCGCGATCCGGCTCCGGCGCGCAGCGCGCTCGGCTCCGCCTGGAACGGGCTCGCAGCGGACACGTCCACGAATGTCGTGCTCGCCGCCGTCCGCGCCGGCGCGGCACTGGGCATCGACGCCTTCGCGGAGAAGTTGGCCGCGTTGCAGCGGCATCCTGACCCGTCGGTGCGCGCCGAGGTCGCGCGCTGGGCGGGAGCGGGCGCGCCGGCCGACGTGGCCGATCTCCTCGCTCGGCTCGACCGCGGCACGGTGGCCGAACGCCAGACCGCCTTCGCCGCGCTCGGTGGCGTGAAGGATCCGGCGGCGACGGACGCGCTGACCGGTCGGTTGCGTCAGCTCGTCGCGGGCAAGGTCGTCCCGGAACTTCAGCTCGACGTGTTGGACGCCGCGCGCCGGGCCGGGCTATCCCTCGCCGCGTGGACGAACTCGCTGCCGAAGGAGGATCCGCTTGCGCCCTATCGCCCGGCGTTGGCCGGCGGCGATGCGGCGCGCGGGCGCAAGGTGTTCACCGAGCGGCAGGACCTAGCCTGCCTGCGCTGCCATAAGCTCCGCGGCGAAGGTGGCGAGGTCGGGCCGGAGCTCACCGGCATCGGACGCGCGAAGAGCCGCGAGTATGTGCTGCGGTCGATCCTGTTCCCCAACGCGGAGATCGCTGCGGGCTACGAGAACGTCGTGGTCACGCGCAAGGACGGCTCGGACGTGGCCGGTGTGCTGAAGTCCGAGACCGCGACCGAGCTGGTGGTCGCATCGGCGGAGGACGGTCTTGTGACCGTCAAGAAGGCCGACATCGCGAAGCGCGAACGCGGTCCGTCGTCGATGGTCGAGGGCCTCGGCGACCTGATGTCGCTCCGCGAACTGCGCGACCTGGTCGAGGCCTTGTCGGAGTAGGACGGAGCAGAAACGCAGACGGCGGACTCCAAAAGAAGTCCGCCGTCCTGATATTGTCCTATCCTGACGACGAACCGTCGGCGCGAGCCGCCGGTTCGTCCGCGGGCTTCAGCGCAGGAACGCCTCGTGCAGGCCGCCGTCCACGGTGATGACCTGTCCGGTGGTCTTGCTCAGGCGCTGGCTGACGAGCAGGAAGTAGGCTTCCGCCTGGTCGGCCGGCGTGATCGGCGCCTTGGTGAGCGTGCGGTCGGCGTAGAACTGGGCGAGCTTCTTCACCAGCGACTCGGTGGCCTCGTCGTCGGTGTAGGGGATGTTGTACTTCGCGAGCGAGCCGATGACGCGGTCGCGGGGGAACATCGCGGAGCCTTGCACGACGGTCGCCGGGGCGACGCCGTTGACGCGGACGATCGGCGCCAGCTCGATGGCCAACTCGCGGACGAGGTGGTTCGCGGCGGCCTTGGAGCAGTCGTAGGCGACGCTGCCCTTCTTGGCGACGACGGCGTTGGCGCTGGTGGTGAGCACGAGCTGGCCCTTGAGGCCCTGTTCCTTCCAGGTCCGCGCCGCTTCGTCGCCGACGATGTAGCTCCCGGTGACGTTGACGCCGAAGGTGAAGGCCCACTTGTCGTCGGGGATGTGGCCGCTGGTGTCGCTCGGCCAGAAGACGCCCGCGGTGACGCAGATGGAATCGAAGCCGCCGTAGGCGAGCGCGACCTGGTCGAGCATGGCGCGGACGCTGGCGCGATCGGTGATGTTGCAGGCGAGGCCGAGGGCCGGGCCGCAGGAGGAGATGCCGCTGCCGGCGACGCCGATGCCGACGCCGTATTTGTCGGTGATCTCCTTGGCGGTGGCGGCGGCGGTCTCCAGCTTCATGTCGACGCACACCACGTGGGCGCCCTCCTTAGAAATGCGGTGGGCGGTCTCCTTGCCGATGCCGGAACCGGCGCCGACCACGATGATGACCTGGCGGGCGAGTTCCTTCTCGGCGGGCATCCGCTTGAGCTTCGCCTCCTCGAGCAGCCAGTACTCGATGTCGAAGGCCTCTTGCTGCGGCAACGCGATGTAGCGGTCGATCGCTTCCGCGCCGCGCATGACCTCGACGGCACAGTTGTAGAACTCGGCGGTGACGCGGCTCTCGGACTTGTCCTTGCCCCAGGCGATCATGCCGCAGCCGGGGATGAGGATGACGGTGGGGTTCGGGTCGCGCATCGCCGGCGAATCGGCGTGCTTGCAGGCCGCGTAATAGGCGGCGTAGTCCTCGCGGTACTTTCCGAGGCCCGCCTTGAGCTTGGCCTTGAGCGCGGCGACATCCTCGGTCTGCGGGTTCCAGTCGACGTAGAGCGGCTTGATCTTGGTGCGGAGGAAATGGTCCGGGCAGCTGGTGCCGAGCTCGGCCAGGCGGGCGGCATCCTTCGAGTTCACGAAGCGCAGGATCTTGTCGTCGTCCTGCACCGTGCCGATGAAGCGCTTCTGCTGGGACACCTGACCGCGCAGCCACGGAAGCACGGCGGCGAAGGTCTCGGCGCGTTTCTCGGGGGCGAGCGACACGGATTTCGCGCCGCCGAAGGCCGTCGCGTCGCCGCCCTTGGCCTGGTACCTGGCCTCGATGTAAAGGGCCGCCTTCTCGATCAGCGAGAGCGTGAGGAGATAGCACTCCTTGTCGTCGTCCGCCCACGAGATGAAGCCGTGCTGGCCCATCATGATGGCCTTGGCCTCGGGGTCGGCCTGGACGATCGCCTGCATCGCGAGGCCGAGCTCGAAGCCGGGGCGCATCCAGGGCACGTGATCCATCACGCCGCCGAAGATCTCCTGCGTCAGCTCCACGCAGCGGGCGCTGGCGGCGATGGAGATGATCGCGTTGGGATGCATGTGGTCCACGAACTTCCCGGGGATGAAGCTGTGGAGCGGCGTGTCGATGGACGACGCGCGCGGGTTGAGGTCGAAGGTGGTGTGGTTGTAGGCCGCGACCATGTCGTCCTCGGCGCGGGACTTGAGGCCCTTGTCGGGACGGGCGGCGTAGGACTTCTGGAGGCCGATGAGCTTCGATTGGTAGAGCGAGGAGAAGTTCTCGCGCAGGCTGGTGCGGAGATCTCCGCCGGATCCCTTCACCCAGAGGACCTCGACGAGCTCGCCGGTGAGCGGGTCGCGCTCCATCAGCTTGGACGAGGTGTTGCCGCCGCCGGTGTTGGTGATGCGCTGGTCCGCGCCGAGGCGGTTCGAGCGGTACACGAGGCGGTCCATGCCGCTGAGCTTGGCGGCATCGGCATCGACCCAGAGGTCGGAGACATGCTGGAAGGGCGTTTCAGGCATAAAAGGACCAGAAGGGTGGGTCGCGGGACGGACGCCTACAACGGTTTTTTCGGGTGGGAAACGCCGGCGGATCTTGGTCCATTCGCCGTCGGTCCTTCCCTCCATCCCATGAAGATCGTCAAACGCATCCTGGTTTTCCTCGTCGCGCTCGTCGCGGGCTTTGCCGTCGTCGGCTTCTTCCTGCCGGCCCGCTACCACGTCGAACGCAGCACGACCGTCTCCGCGCCGCCGGAGAAGGTCTTCGCCATCGCGTCCGATTTCAGGACGTGGGAGGACTGGACGGCTTGGAACCTGAAGATGGACCCGACGATGAAGCGCACCTTCGCCGGTCCCGCCACCGGCGTGGGCGCGGCGGTCTCGTGGGACGGGCAGAAATCCGGCCAAGGCGAGATGAAGCTGACCCAGGTCACGGCGCCGACGGAGTTCACCTACGACCTCGCGTACGAGCACGGGCAGTTCAAGTCGGTCGGGACGATGCGCTTCGAGGCCTCGGGCAACGGCACGACGGTGGTCTGGACCGACGACGGCGACATGGGCGGGAACCCCTTCTACCGTTGGATGGGTTTGGCGATGGACAAGTTCATCGGGCCGGATTTCGCCAAGGGGCTCGAGGGCCTCAAAGCGCTGGCGGAGCGGAAGTGAGGATTTGAGGGCTGTCGTCCAACGGGTCCGCCACGCGACGGTCGTCGTCGACGGCAAGACGGTCGGAGCCATCGGCCCCGGCCTGCTCGTCCTGCTGGGTTGCGCCGCGGACGACGGTCCGGACGACATCGCCTGGCTCGCGGCGAAGTCGGCGGACCTGCGCATCTTCGACGACGAGGCCGGGGTGATGAACCGATCGGTGAAGGACATCGGCGGCGATGTCCTGCTCGTGAGCCAGTTCACGCTCTTGGCCAGCACCCGGAAAGGCACGCGGCCTTCGTGGCATCCCGCGGCGAGACCGGAGGCGGCGGTGCCGCTGTACGAGGCGTTCCACCGACGGTTGGAGGCGGTCCTGGGGCGCCCCGTGCCGACCGGGATCTTCGGTGCGGACATGCAGGTGGCCTTGGTCAACGACGGGCCGGTCACGATCGTGATCGATTCCAAGCTGCGCGAGTGAACTCCGCCGCCGTGCGGGTGCGATCAGAATTGGCGGGCACGGCGGCGAAAGCAGCGCCGAGTTGCACTCGGCTGTATCGCGGATCTGGGATCCGCAGGCGCTGCGGCGGGGAAGTGGTCGTGCCTTGCCGACGCCCTGCCGAGTGCAACTCGGCGATACAGCAGGTTGAAAACCTGCGCTACGAATGTCCGTCACTTCCCATCGCACCCCCGCCGTGCGGCCGTCTTGACGCGGACGCCGTCCGGGACGTCAACTCCGTGCGGTCCCACCGCCATGCAAAATCTCGCCGCTGCTTTCGCCGCGTCCGCGTCCGTCCATTCGGACAAGCCCGCCCTCTACTGGGGCGAGTCCCAGTTCTCGTACCGTCACCACGCGGACCACGCCGCGGCGCTGGCCCAGATGCTCGTGACGCGGCTCGGCGTGCGGCCGGGCGACCGGGTCGGCATCTGGCTGAAGAACTGTCCGGAATTCGTCACCGCGCTCTTCGGCATCCTCGGCGCCGGCGCGGTGGTGGTGCCGATCAACAATTTCTTCAAACCGGGCGAGGTCGGCTACCTGATCTCGGATGCCGGCGTGGATGCGTTGATCGCGGAATCCGCGACGGCCGCCGCCTGCGCCGAGGTCGCCGCGCTGCGGCCGGGCCTGAGGGTGCTGACCCTCGAAGATTTTCCGGTGCCTTCGGGGCGGGTCGCGTTCCCGGTCGGCATGACGACACGCGGCCGCGACGACCTGGCGGTGTTGATCTACACCAGCGGAACCACCGGCAAGCCGAAGGGCGCGATGCTCACCCACGGCAACCTGCTCCATAACGTCGAGTCCTGCCGGCAGGTGCTGCAGGTCGTGGATTTCGATCGGTTCGTGCTGCTGCTGCCGATGTTCCACAGCTTCATGCTCACGGTGTGCATCCTCCTGCCGTTGCTGGTCGGCGGCTCGATCGTGCTCATCCGCTCGGTGCATCCGCCCAAGGCGATGATCCAGGAGATGCTGCAGAACCGCGGTTCGATCCTGCCTGCGATGGCGGCGATCTTCCGCGTGCTCGCCACATTGCCCGCGGGGCTGGAACTGCCGCTGCGCCTGGGTCTCAGCGGCGCAGGGCCGTTGCCGGCGGAGATCCTGCGCGCCTTCAACGAACGGCATCCGGACGTCCCGCTCATCGAGGGCTACGGCCTGAGCGAGGCCAGCCCGGTGGTCTCGGTGAACCCCGTCGCCGGCCCGTGCATCCCGGGGACCATCGGACCGCCGATCCCCGACGTGGAGATGACCGTGCAGGACGATGCGGGCACGATCCTGCCCGACGGCGCGGACGGCGAGATCTGCGTGCGCGGTGGCAACGTGATGCTCGGCTACTGGAACGCCCCGGAGAAGACGGCCGAGACGCTGGTCGACGGCTGGCTGCGCACCGGCGACATCGGCCATCGCCGACCGGACGGCTACTACGTCATCACCGACCGCAAGAAGGACATGCTGAAGCCGAACGGCATCAACGTGTATCCCCGCGAGATCGAGGAGGTGATCTACCGGTTCAAGGGCGTGCGCGAAGCGGCGGTCGTCGGCGAGCCGTGCGATCGCCGCGGCGAGCGTCCGGTCGCCTTCGTCAGCCTCGACGAGGGCGTGGTGTTCGACGAGAAAGCGTTGCTCGTCCATCTCAAGGAGCATCTCGCCGATTTCAAGCTGCCCAAGCGCGCGATGGTCCTGCCCGCGCTACCGCGCAACGCGACCGGCAAGATCCTGAAGACCGCCCTGCGCGAGCTCCTGAAGGCGGATGCCTGACGGTCCGACCGGATCCCTTGCCGTGCATCGGCGGCGATCAGGCGGGAGCTGAGCGCAGCGATACCCTCCCGGAAAGAAGGACCTTGGTCGGACCCTGGAGGGGGCGCAGAGGCGGGTCGGTTGTTCGACGCGGCTGCGAACCTTCCAGTTTCGTCCTGATCCTTGGGTTTCCGGGGGTGTCGCTTGCGCTCACCCCCGGCCAATGGCTGGCACGGCTCCACCGTGCGATCATCCCGACCGGTGTCGTTCGACGATGATGATCAACCCCTCAAAGCTTCCAGCCCTTGCGGTACTGGTAGTGGATGAACGGATCGGCCTCGGGCACGCCGACGGCCTTCATCTTCGCGGCGTTCCAGACGATCTCTTTGCCGGTGCGGTGCGCGACGTTGCCGAGCAGCACGCTCTCGGTGAGC
>CAIWVP010000106.1 GCA_903916195.1 uncultured Verrucomicrobiota bacterium
CCGCTCCACCGCCAGCAGGGCGTGCCCCCACCCGGACGGATTGACAGCCACGGTAGAGTCGCCAAAGACAACGCAACACACGGGTCAACCACCCCTGCCTGCTCCGCCTCCTCCGGTGTCATTTATCCATGAGTCAACGGGCCGGTCAATGGTGATGGGCGACGCCGCTGGCGTGCTGCCAGGCGTGCAGCACGTGGGCGATGATGTCGTCCACGCCGCCGCCGTGCTTCACCTGCGCGAAGACCACCGGGCCGGGTCCGCGCATCTTCTTCGCGTCGCGGGCCATGACGTCGAGATCGGCGCCGACGGCCGGCGCGAGGTCGGTCTTGTTGATGACGAGCAGGTCGGACTGCGTGATGCCCGGTCCGCCCTTGCGCGGGACCTTGTCGCCGCCGGCGACATCGATCACGTAGATGGTGTAGTCGGCGAGCTCGCGGCTGAAGTGGGCGGCCAGGTTGTCGCCGCCGGATTCGAGCAGCAGGATCTCCGGATGGAACTCGCGGTGGAGTTCTTCGAGCGCGAGCAGGTTCGCCGAGATATCCTCGCGGATGGCGGCGTGCGGGCATCCCCCGGTCTCGACGGCGCGGATGCGGGCGGCATCGAGCGCCTGGTTGCGGATGAGGAACTCGCCGTCCTCGCGGGTGAAGATGTCGTTCGTGACCGCGGCGATGTTCCGGTGCTCGCGCAGCCGCAGGCAGAGCTGGAGCATGAGCGCGGTCTTGCCGCTGCCGACCGGGCCGCCGACACCGACGGTGAAGGCCCGTTTCTTGAAGTCGCGGTCGAGCGGCTGGTCCCGTTCGTCGAAGTGGCCGGGATGGTCCATCGGCTCGTGGGTGTGCCCGCCGGGGCCGTGGTGGTGGTGATGATGGGCGTCCATGTCGGAACAGGGTCTAGGATCTAGGGTCTAGGGTCTCGGGGCTGGGGGCGTTCCGCCGAAAGGTTCAGCTCTGGAAAAGCCGCGAATAGAGGCGGTCCTGCGCGCCTTGCCAGATGTCGAGCAACGGCGAGGTCTGGGCGATGTCGTCGACCGACAGTCCTTCGCAGCGCGCCAGCACCTCCTCCGCGAGCGGCGCCATCCGGTGCTGCAACGACTGCGCCTCCATCGGCCCGACGATGCCGAGCCGCACGGCGCCGGCGAGCAGGCCGCGCAGATGTTGGAAGAAGAACATCCGCCCCGTCGCCCGGCCGTCGAGTCCGAGAGAGCCCATCACGGCGCCGAAGACCGGCGCGAGATGTCCGCACGGCGGCGGGAGCGACGGCTCGCGCAACCGTTGGAGAGAACCGCCCGGGAAGATGCGTTCGGCCGTCGCGAACAGGGCCCGGCCCTGGAGGCGGCTGGCGCGGTTGGCGACGTGGTTCGAGGTGAAGGCGTCGCACAGGCGGTCCAGCGCGACGAGCCGGTCCGGTCCGCGATGGGCGGCGCCCACGAACGGCAAGGAGGCACGACCCAGCTGCCCGAGGCTCGCTTCGAGGAACGATGCCAGGTCCGCGCGGCCGCGCAGCTCGCCATGCTGCCACGCCGCTTCCGATCCGCCGGAATGCGCGAAGCCGCCGGTCGGGAACGCCGAATCCGCGAGCTGCCAGAGGAGCCAGTCCGACACGTTCAGAAGAGGGAATACCGCTGGGCCAGCGGCAGGACCTTGGCCGGCTCGCACACGAGCGCCTCGCCGTCGGCGGTGACGGCGTAGGTCTCGGGATCGACGGTGATCACCGGCATGGCGTCGTTCCACTTGAGATCCTTCTTGCCGAGCGAACGGCAACCGCGCACCGCCTCGACGCGCTTGGTCAGACCGTAGCCGGCGGCGACGCCCTCCGCCTTGCACAGTTGGCTGACGAACGCGATGGAGATGGCTCCGGGCGCATGGCCGAAGGCGCCGAACATCGGACGCATGAAGACCGGTTGCGGCGTGGGGATGCTCGCGTTCGGGTCGCCCATCTGCGCCCAGGCGATGACGCCGCCCTTGATCACCTGCTCCGGTTTCGCGCCGAAGAACGCCGGCCGCCAGAGCACGAGATCGGCGAGCTTGCCGACCTCGACGGAGCCGATGACGTGGGCCATGCCGTGGGAGAGGGCGGGATTGATGGTGTACTTCGAGATGTAGCGCTTGATGCGGAGGTTGTCGTTGGCGCCGGTCTCGCCGGGCAGGCGTCCGCGCTGCTGTTTCATCTTGTCCGCGGTCTGCCACGTGCGGGTGATGACCTCGCCGATGCGGCCCATCGCCTGCGAATCGCTGCTCATCATGCTGATGGCGCCGAGGTCGTGGAGGATGTCCTCGGCCGCGATGGTCTCGCCGCGGATGCGGCTCTCGGCGAAGGCGACGTCCTCCGGCAGCCCGGGATCGAGATGATGGCAGACCATGAGCATGTCGAGATGCTCGTCGATGGTGTTGACCGTGTAGGGGCGCGTCGGGTTGGTGGAGCTGGGCAGGACGTTCGGTTCTCCGCAGATGCGGATGATGTCCGGCGCATGGCCGCCGCCGGCGCCCTCGGAGTGGTAAGTGTGGATCGTGCGCCCGCCGATCGCGGCGATGGTGGCCTCGACGAAGCCGGATTCGTTGAGCGTGTCCGTGTGGATGGTGACCTGGATGTCGTGCTCGTCGGCGATGCGCAGGCAGCAGTCGATCGCTGCCGGGGTCGTGCCCCAGTCTTCGTGGAGCTTGAGGCCGATGGCGCCGCCGCGGACCTGGTCGGCGAGGCCTTCGGGGGTCGCCGTGTTGCCCTTGCCGGTGAAGCCGAAGTTCAGCGGCAGCGCATCGGTCGCCTGCAACATCGAGCGAAGATAGAAGGCGTTCGGCGTGCAGGTCGTGGCACAGGTGCCGGTCGCCGGACCGGTGCCACCGCCGACCATCGTGGTGAGCCCGGCCGCGATCGCCTCGTGGGCCTGCTGGGGGCAGATGAAGTGGATGTGCGTGTCGATCCCGCCCGCGGTGACGATCAGGCCTTCGGCCGCGATCACCTCGGTGGTCACGCCCACGGTCATGCCGGGCGTGACGCCGTCCATCACGTCGGGGTTGCCGGCCTTGCCGATGCCGGCGATGAGACCGCCCTTGATCCCGATGTCGGCCTTGTAGATGCCGGAGTGGTCGACGACGAGCGCGTTGGTGACGACGCAATCGAGCGCATCCGCCTGGGCGACGCCGGCGGCCTGGCCCATGCCTTCGCGGATCGTCTTCCCGCCGCCGAACTTGCATTCGTCGCCGAGGACGGTGAGGTCGCGCTCGACCTCGAGGAAGAGCGAGGTGTCGCCGAGGCGCACCTTGTCGCCGGTGGTGGGGCCGAACATGTCGGCGTAGTGCTGGCGTCTGATCTTGTGGGACATGGTTCGTCTCTCCGCCGCGGTCGCGCCATCGCGCGTCCGCCGGCCATCGTCAGTTCTCGTGGGCGAATCCGCGGGCCTTCACCTGCTCCAACGCGGCCTTCTTGCCCGCCTCGGAGACCGGGCCGCCGGCGAGGTTGTTGCCGCCCCGGATGACCTTGTTCCCGCCGATGGCGACGAGGCGCACCGTCTTGGCCTCGCCGGGCTCGAACCGCACGGCGGTCCCGGCGGGGATGTCGAGCCGCATGCCGTACGCGGCGGCGCGGTCGAAGCGCAGCGACGCGTTGGTCTCGATGAAGTGGTAATGGCTGCCGACCTGCACCGGGCGGTCGCCGAGGTTCGTCACCGCCAGGGTCGCGGTCTCGCGGCCGGCGTTCAGCTCCAGTTCGCCGTCGAGCACCTCGTACGCACCGGGCTCGATCGCGGGGCCGTCCTTCTTGAAGAGCGAGAGCGCCGGCACCGGCAGGAAGCTGCCGTGCAGCGCCAGCACCAGGTCGCCGTCCTCGGCCGCGATCGGATGGTGGACGGTCACGAGCTTCGTGCCGTCGGGAAATGTCCCCTCGACCTGGACGTCGTGGATCATCGAGGGCACGCCGGACATCACCTGGTTGTGCCCGAGAAACCGGCGTCCGAGATCCATCAGCTCGGCCACGCTGCGGCCGTCGCGGATGAACTCGAGCAGCTGCGTGGCGATGAGCGCGACGGATTCCGGATGGTTCAGCCGCAGGCCGCGTGCGAGGCGCTTCTGGGCGAGGAACCCGGCGTTGTGCAGGAGCAACTTATCGATCTCGCGGGGGGAAAGGTGCATGGCGTGGAGCGTGGAAAGTGTGAAGGGCTGCGTGAAGCTCGGGGAAATCTCACCATCGGCGGGCCAGCGGGTCCTCGCCGAGCAACCCGGAAAGACAACCGAGGTGGCGTCGGACCTCCTGGCCGACCTCCTCCACGGTCTCGCCGGCGACGCGCAACACCGCGCCGCCCCGGATCGGGCTGGCGGCGACGACCAGCGGGGCGCGGCGCTCGACCGGTCGCGCGGCGACATCGGCGAGCATCCGCAAAGCGGCGTCCGCCAACGGATCACCGACGAGCGCGACGAGCGCGAAGGCGTTGAAGCGGCCGGCGCGGTGCGGGCTATCCAGAGGACCGTCCGCCGGATCGAGCAGGACCGAATCCGCGAGCAGATGGTCGTCGCCGAGGAAGATGTCGTTGCGGCTCTGGTAACGGTCGAATCCCCAACGTTCGCCCCGCGCCGCGCGGCCGGAGGTCGAGCCGTCCACCAGCACGAGCCCGGAGCCGGGCGCGAGACGGAACTCCTGGCGTTGCTGGTACGACGATCCGGCGAAGGCCTGCACTGGATCCGGCGCGAGCACGAGGACGCCGCCCTCGCCGATGACGGCGCGCAGGCGATGACCGCACGGCAGGCCGAGCGGGTTGCGGTACACCTTGGTCGACGCCTGCGTGCCCAGGAAACAGCGCGCGCCGGGGCCGATGTCGAGGTCGATGTCGGTCTCATCGCCGGCGACGAGACCGCCGCCGAAGCTGCTGAGGTAGGCCCAGACGCTGTCGCCGCTGGAACGCGGCACGAGCACCTTGAGCGGGCTCGTCGCCTGCACCGACACGGCCGTGCTCCGGCCGTTGGCGACCACGACCCGCAACCGGCCGCGACCGGCGCGGCGGGCCGGTCCGTCGGCCCGGTGGACGGAAAGGCTCACGCTCGCAGGCTCCAGACCGCGGCCGCCCCGAGAAGCGCCGCTGCACCACCGCGGACGAGCATCCGGCGCGACGACGCGGCCCGGGAGAAAAGGCCCGCGCCCCCCATCAGCGCGCCGACCGCGGCGAGGGACAGCGCGTGGTCCGGGCTGGTGAGCAGATGCATGACACCCGCCTCGGGCAGCGGATGGCCTGGATGGGCCTGGGCCGACGGGAGCACGGCGACGATCGCGGCGATGACGATCCAGAGCGGACGGCGGAGGGCGGAGCAGGGATGTTTCATACGGTGAGATGGGCCTTCACGATGTCGTCGTCGAGGCGGGATATCGGCCCTTCGGCGACGACCGAGCCGCGGTCCATGATGTAGAAGCTGTCCCCGACCGCGAGGCAGAAATCGAGGTACTGCTCGACCAGCAGGATGCTGATCTTCCCCTCGTTCTTGATCTTCACGAGCGTGTCGCCGATCTGGTCGATGATGTTCGGCTGGATGCCTTCGGTCGGCTCGTCCAAGAGCAGGATCTTCGGATCGGTCAGCAGCGCCCGGGCGATGGCGAGCTGCTGCTGCTGGCCGCCGGAGAGCACGCCGCCTTTGCGCTGGAGGAACTCCTTGAGGACCGGGAACAGCTCCAGCACGCGGTCGACCTGGCCGGAATCCTTCGCGCCGTGGACGACGAGGCTGATCTTGAGGTTCTCCCAGACGGTGAGGTGCGGGAAGATGTCGCGGCCTTGCGGCACGTAGCCGAGACCGGCGCGGGCGCGGGCGTCGGGCTTGAGCCCGTCGAGCGCCTTGCCGTCGAGCGTCACCTGCCCGGAATCGGCCGCGACGAGGCCCATGATGGACTTGAGCGTGGTGGTCTTGCCGACGCCGTTGCGGCCCATCAGGCACACGAGGCTCTTGGGCGGGACGACGAGGCCGACGCCGCGCAGGATGCGCGAACCGTCATACGAGGCGGAGAGGTCCGAAAGGGCCAGCATAGGTCAGGTCTTCTCCTTTTTCTTCCGGCCGAGGTAGACCTCGATCACGCGCTCGTCGTTCTGCACCTCGTCGACCGAGCCTTCGCAGAGCACGTGGCCCTGGTGGAGCACCGTCACCTTCCGCGCGATCTGGCGGACGAAGACCATGTCGTGCTCGATGACGACGATGCTGTGCTTGCCGGCGAGGCGGATGAGCAGCTCGCCGGTCTTGGCGGTCTCCTCGTCGGTCATGCCGGCCGCCGGTTCGTCGACCAGCAGAAGCTTGGGGTCCTGGGCGAGCAGCATGCCGATCTCCAACCACTGCTTCTGCCCGTGCGCGAGCAGGCCGGCCTTGGACGCCGCCTTGTCGGCCAGGCCGATGGTCTCGAGCACCTCCTGGATGCGGTCGTCCTGCTCCGATGTGACGCGAGAGAACAGAGTCGACCAGACGCTGCGGGATCCTTGGAGCGAGAGCAGGACGTTCTCCCGGACCGTGTGGTCGACGTAGACCGACGGCGTCTGGAACTTGCGCCCGATGCCGAGTCGGTTGATCTGGTATTCGTTGAGCCGGGTGAGGTCGGTGCCCTTGCCGAACTCGATCTTGCCGATGTCGGGCTTGGTGCGGCCGGTGACGAGGTCGAGGAACGACGTCTTGCCGGCGCCGTTGGGCCCGATGATCACGCGCAGCTCCCCCACATCCATGTAGAAGTTGAGGTCCGAGATCGCCCGGAACCCGTCGAACGTCTTGGTCACTCCCTCGACGGTGAGGATGAATTCTTTGGTCATTCTTTCCTCGCGGGTTCGAGCTGGGTTGCGGCGGCGGTCGGGTCCGCGGACTTCCCGGTCCGGCGGCGCGCGAACTTCGCTTGCAGCTCCTTCAGTTGTCCGGGCAGGCCGACGATCCCTTTGGGCATGAAGAGCGTCACGAAGACGAACAGGCTGCCCAGGATGTAGGGCCATTGCTCGGCGAAGGAGTGCGTCGCGTAGCTCTTCAGCGAATTGATGCCGATGGCGCCGAGGACGGGCCCGAGCAGGTTGCCGCGTCCACCCACGGCGACCCAGATCACCGCCTCGATCGACTTGTCCGCACCCATCTCGCTCGGGTTGATGATGCCTACCTGCGGCACGAAGAGCGCGCCTCCGAGGCTCGACAGGATGGCGGCGACGACGAAGACGAAGAGCTTGAAGTCCGGCGTCGCGTATCCGGAGAAGAGCACGCGGTTCTCCGAATCGCGGACGGCGCGCTGCACGAGCCCGAACTTGGTCGAGGTCAGCCAGCGGCAGAAGAGGTAGGTGAGCAGCAGCAGGATCCCGGAGGCGATGTAGAGCGCACGCTTGGTGGCCGGGGCGTTGACGACGAAGCCGGTGAACGACCGCTTGCGCAGGTCGTCCGGGAACGCCTCCTCCAACAGACGGCGGTTGAGCTTCAGCATCGCCGCGTCCCTCGGGCTCTGCGCGAGGGTCCGCACGGTCGCGTCCGACAGCGCGACGCCCTTGAAACGGGCGGTTTCGTGGATCGGGCCGGTGGCGATGACGCGGTTGAGGCCGTCGAGCAAGGCCGCCTCGGCGGCCCGACCGTCCGCGGCCGCCGCCAGCTTGGCCTGCTCCGCCGCGGGGATCTGCGTCCAAAGATACTTGTCGAGCTCGCCTTCGCCGGCCTTCAAGCGCGCGGCGAACGCGGCGGGATCCCGGATGTCGCCGGCGTCCAGCGCCGGAGTGCCGAGCAGGAACTTGAAATCGGTCAGGCCGTTGTTGCCGCCGAAGGTGAAGTCGTTGCGGAAGAACATCAGGCAGGCGGCATAGGTCAGCGCCTGGCTGAGGATCGAGAAGTAGACGCCCTTCACCCGCGAACGGAACGCCAGGAACCCGAAGACGTAGGCCACGACCGCCGGCACCACGAGCACCATGAGCACGGCAAACCAGAGATGCTTGAAAGGGATCCAGTGCGGCGGGAGCCCGCCGGTCGCAGGGAACCGCGCCGGGAACTCGAGGAACACCATGAAATCCGGGATGGCCTCATGGTACTGCCCGAGCCGGCTGATGTTCATCATCAGGTACATCCCGAGGCAGTAGCCTCCGAGCGAGAAGAACAGGCATTGGCCGAGGCTGAGCAGTCCGGTGTAGCCCCAGAGCAGGTTCACTCCGAGCGCGAGCACCGCATAGGTGAGATACTTGCCGTAGAGGCTGAGCGAGAAGGTGCTCACGTGGAGAGCGCCATCGGTCGGCACGAAGGCGTTGAGGCACGGCAACAGAACCAGGCCGACGGCCGAGGCCAGCAGCAAGAGGACCGTCTCGCGTCGCGATAGGATGCGGATCATGAAGAAGGGCCGGTGGGCAGAAGTCTCAGCCGTCGAGGCTCCGGCTACGCGTCACGAACAACCCGTTGGGCCGCCATTGGAGGAAGAGGATGATGGCGGTGAGCACGGTGATCTTGCCGAGCACCGCGCCGAGCCAAGGCTCGAGGATCTGGTTGGCGACGCCCACGCCGCCCGACGCGGAGATGGTCCCGACCAGGTTCCCGACGCCTCCGAGCACCACCACCATGAAGCAGTCGATGATGTAGTTCTGCCCCAGGCCCGGTCCGACGTTCGCGATCTGCGTCATGCAGGCGCCGGCCATGCCGGCGAGCCCGGACCCGAAGGCGAAGGTCATCATGTTCACCCGGTCCGTCCTCACGCCCACGCAGGAGGCCATCGTGCGGTTCTGCATCACCGCGCGGATCTGCAGGCCGAGGGAAGTCTTGGTCAGCAGCGCCCAGGTGAGGAAGACCACGAACCCGGCGAAGGCGATGATGAAGATCCGGTTATAGGCGAAGAGCACGTCGCTCACCACGAAGCTGCCCTGCAAGAACCCGGGGGCGTCCACCTGCACGTTCGCCGAGCCGAAGGTGTGCCGGAAGACCTGCTGCAGGATAAGGCTCACCCCCCAGGTCGCGAGCAGCGATTCCAGCGGACGCTTGTAGAGGAACCGGATGATCCCGCGCTCCAAGGCCAATCCCACCAGCCCGGCCGTCACGAAGGAGGCGGCCAGCGCGACGACGAAATAGGCATCGAATCCGCCACCGGTAAGGCCCATGCCCTTCACGGTCACCGTCCGGCCGAGCAGCGAGAACAGCAGCCCGTTCCCGAACACGCCCTGCACGAAGAACGTCGTGTAGGCGCCGACCGCCATCACTTCGCCATGGGCCATGTTGATCACGCCCATCAGACCGAAAGTGATCGCCAGCCCGAGCGCGGCGACCAGCAGGACCGCGGACAAGCTCACGCCCCGGAAGGCGGTGCCCACCAGGTTGCCCCATTGCTGGTAGCTCTCGATGTCCTGGATGGCCGAACGCAACGCGGCGGAGATGCCGTCGCCGAACTGGGCCGGATCGGCCTTGGCCTTCTTCTCGAGCTCCCGGAGCAGATCGATGGAGTTGACCGACCGCATCGTGCCGAGTTCGCGGATCGCGGCGTTGCGGACGATTGGATCCGCGTCGGAGACGCGGGTCAGAGCGATGGCCTCGCGGAGGGCCTTGACCACGTCGGGCACGGCCTCGGTCCTCAGGCTCTCGATGAAATGGGGAAGATACTCGGCGTTCTGTTCCTGGCCGAGCTTGACCACCGCGGCCCGGCGCAGCTTGGGCACCGGATCGGTGATGGCGAAGAGGTCCAGCGTGGTCTTGATCGCCCGGCGGATGCGGGAATTGTTGTCCACCGCGGTGAGCTCGTCGGCGCGGAAGACCCGGGGCTGACCGGCGGCATCGGCGACCGTGGCGGCATCGATGAGGCGGACGGCCCGCATCTTCCCGTCGGCGTCGGCCTTGGCGCCGAGCAGCACGGGGACCTTGGAACCATCGGCTTCGGTGAGCAGATAAAGCTCGTTGGCCCGCCAGGCCGCGAGCCCGCGAGCGACGAGCGGATCGCCGGACGATGCCAGTTGCTTGACGAGGTCGACCTGCTTGGCGGCATCCTCCTCAGCGATGGCCTGCACCAGGACCTTGCGGGGATCCGTCGCCGTCGCAGCGACCGATGCGAACGGGAGCAGGCCGTAAAGGAGGAATGAAAGGAGGCGTTTCACGGGACGAAGAGACCGGAGCGCTGCGCCGCGGATCGGGACTTGCGGACTTCTAGGGCGAGGAACCGGTCTCCATCCAAGAAGAGGAGGCGGGCCCGAAAGAAGGCCCGCCTCCCTGCATTTACAACACACACAGTTACTTCAGAAACTTCTCACTGAACGGCTCACCGGCGACCCCTTTGAAGGTCTTGATGACCTTGAACTGGCCCGTCGGGAGAGTCTCGCCGATGAACACGTCGTTCACCAGATGGTGGTTCGCCTGCATGGTCACCTCGCAGACGGGCCCCTTGAACTTCTGCCCGGTGAGGGCATCGCGCACCTTGTCGACATCGAAGGTGCCGGCCTTCTCGACGGCCTGCTTCCAGAGGTAGACACCCATGCGGGAGAGGTTCATCGGGCTGCAGGTCACGCGGCCCTTCGGATCCACGCCCGACACCGTGTAATCCACACCGGTCACCTTGGGAGCCTTGACCCAAGAGAGGAAGTCGCCGACGAACTTCTGGTTCTCGGGCGTCTTGATGGACATGAAGTAGGTCCAGCATCCGAGGTGACCGGCAAGCTGCTTCGCCGGCAGGCCGCGGAACTCGTCCTCGGAGATCGAGAAGGAGACGACCGGGCAGTTCTCGGAGGTCAGACCGGCGTTGGCGAACTCCTTGAAGAACGGGACGTTCGTGTCGCCGTTCAGCGTGGAGATGATGCAGGCGCTGCCGCCCGCGGAGAATTTCTTGATCGACGCCACGATCGTCTGGTAATCGGTGTGGCCGAACGGGGTATAGATCTCCTCGATATCCGAATCAGGGATGCCCTTGGATTTGAGATATTTCTTGAGGATCTTGTTCGTGGTGCGCGGATAGACGTAGTCGGATCCGAGCAGATAGAACTTCTTCTTGCCCTCGGAGAGCATGTAATCGACCGGCGGGATGGCCTGCTGGTTCACGGCCTCGGCGGTGTAGAAGATGTTCTTGGACAGCTCCTCGCCCTCGTACTGGACGGGGTAGAACAGCAGGCCGTTCTCTTTCTCGAACACCGGCAGGCACGACTTGCGGCTGACGGAGGTCCAGCAGCCGAAGACGACGGAGACCTTGTCCTTCACGAGCAGCTGCTCGGCCTTCTCGGCGAACAGGGGCCAGTTGGAGGCGGGGTCGACGACGACGGGCTCGATCATCTTGCCCAACACGCCGCCCTTCTTGTTGATCTCGTCGAAGGTGAAGAGCAACACGTCCTTCAGCGAGGTCTCGCTGATGGCCATGGTGCCGCTGAGGGAGTGCAGCACGCCGACCTTGACGGTCTCGGCGGCGGTGGCCGCGAAGGCCAGCAGGCCGGCGGCGGCGCCGGCGATGATTTTCGGGAAACTAGGTTTCATGATTCGTTTTCAGGGATGGTGGTTCTCAGGTCCAGGTTTTGGGGGTCAGAACAGGTAGGTGACGCCGACGCCGACGATCACGCGGTCCTTCTTGCCGTCGAGACCGCCCTTGAAGGAGGTGTGGTCGAAACGGATCTCGGGCTGGATCTTCAGGCTCGCGACCGGCTTGTAGTTCAAAGTGAGCGTCAAGCTGCTGAGATCGCCGTCCGGATCCGTGGCGAAGACGCTGGAACCGATGCCGGCATTGGGACGGACCGCGGGCCCGAGGACCCCGTCCGGGCTGTTGATGTAGTCGCCGCGGAAGGCCACGCCCACCTTGGAGGTGAAGTCGTACCAGACCCAGCCACCGACGGACCACAGGTCGGCCTCGACCGCGGTCGCATCGGTGTGGAAGTAGTCGACCTCGTATCCCGTGCCCAACTGTTCGGTGACCTGGTAGCCGCCGATGCTGCCGAGACCGCTGACGTCCGTCTTGCCCGGCTCGTCGTCGTGGAAGAAGTACAGGTTCGCCCAGAGCTTGGCGTTGGGCTTGTAGTTGATGCTGGCGCTGACGGCCTTGCCCTGGTTGTTGTCGACCGGCCCCTGGAAGAGGCCGTTGTCCACGCGAAGGGTCACACCGACCTGCTCGGTGAGGTTGTAGGAGGCCTGCACGCCGGCCGAAGGACCGTTGCCGGTGAACCACCACTGGTTGCCCTGCGAGAAGTTGACGTTCGCCGCGCCGCCGTCGCCGGACTCGTAGTTGAGCAGCGAGATGAGTTCGCCGGCCTTGATGTTCAAGCCGGTGCCCACGGGCACGTTCAGCTCGACATACGCCTCGCGGACGTCGTTGAAGCTGCTGCCGTTGCCAGGGGTGTTCAGCTGGGTGGCGTCCTCACCGAAGAGCAGCGAGGCCTTGAAGCCCGCGTCCCACTTGTCGGTGGCGACGGGCTTGCTGGCGATGCTCAACTTGAACTTGTTCAACGAGAACGAGTTGTCCTTCGTGTTCCACAGGTATCCGTCGGACGCGCCGTCGGCCGGCTTGCGGGTGTTGTAGAAGTACGAGGCCTGGGCGAAGCCGCTGATGGTGATGTCGGACATCGCCGTCACCAGCTTGGTCTTGGAATCACCGGAGGGGAGGATGCCTTCCTTCTTGGCGACGCCTTCCAGCACCTCGAGGCGGCTGCGGAGGTCGAGATTCTCCTGCGCGATCTTGTCGAGCTTCGCATCTTGGGC
>CAIWVP010000107.1 GCA_903916195.1 uncultured Verrucomicrobiota bacterium
CTGGGGACTGACAGTCCCTGGAACCGGCAGGCTCGACAGCCTGCCCTACGAGCTCTCGGCCAGAACCAGACGTTGGTTGAGATCCGCACGACCGGCTCGTTCCGGCGTCCCAGATCAGGCCGCCGCAGGGCCTTACGGCGGCAGCGCCGGCAGAGGTCGGCGGCTGTAGGGCAGGCTTTCCAGCCTGCCGGTTCGGCGGACTTTCTAGTCCGCCGAAATGCCTGGGTGTTCCCGTGCCGTGGTGTGTCCGCACCGTCCTGGGGACTGACAGTCCCCGGAACCGGCAGGCTCGACAGCCTGCCCTACGAGCTCTCGGCAAGAACCAGACGTTGGTTGAGACCCGCACGACCGGCTGTCACGGCACCTGCGGATCCTCGATCCGCGATACGGCAGCGCCCCTTCAATGCCCGCTGGCGTGCTCTTTGATGTACTCCTGCTTCAGGCCCAGCTTCTCCGGGGCGTGGAGCACGAGCATCTTCATGCGGATATCGGCGGGGATGCTGGAGCGGGTGAGCTTGGAGACGACGACCATGAGGGTGATGGCGAGGGGCACGGCCCAGATGGCCGGTTGTTCGCACAGGATGCGGAGCAAGGGATGCTCGGCCCAATAGCCCGTGAGCGACCACGGCTTCAAGGCCTCGAACCACGCGGGCTCCGCGACGCCGAGCGACTTGAACTTCGCCGCCTGCGTGGTGATGAAGGTCGTCCAGCTCGTCAACGAGATGGCGGCGACGGCGAGCATCCCGCCGGCGAGCATGCCGGTCGCGGCGCCCCGGGTGGTCATGCCGCGCCACCACACGCTCATGAACAGCAGCGGGAAGTAGCTCGCGGCGGCGATGGCGAAGGCCTGGCCGACCATGAAGTTGATCTCGAAGTTCTCGACCAACGTGCCGAGCAGCACCGCCACGGTGCCGACCGCGACGGCGCAGAACTTGAACATCCGCATGCGGTCCGCCGCCGTGCTCTGCGGCCGGAGGATGCGCCCGTAGACATCGTGGGCCAGGGCGCCGGTCATCGAGACCAGCAATCCGCTGAAGGTGCTCATGAACGCCGCGAAGGCGCCGGCGCAGGTGATGCCGCTGAGGACGGAGCCCCAGGGAATTGAGCGAATGGGCGAGTGGGCGGGTAGGCGAGCGGGCGCGGTGTCCCCGCTGGCTTTCTGGCTTTCTGGCTCACTGGCCTGCTGATTGAGGATGGCCGGCAGCTTGAGCACGATGCCGTCGGTGCCGTTGACGCCCACGCCGTCGTAGAGCGAGGGCATGAGGTTCCGGCCGAGCGCGCCGAAGACCGGCGGGAAGACGTAGAACACGCCGATCAGGATCATCACCCACATGGTGGTGCGCTTGGCGGCGACGCCGTCGGGATTGGTGTAGAAGCGCACGAGGATGTGCGGCAGCCCCGCCGTGCCGCACACCAGCGCGATGATGAGCGAGTAGGTGTAGAGCAGGGCGTAGGGTCGGGGGTCGACCGGCGTGAGCACGGCGTCCTTGGTGGGGAAGACGCGGATGACCCCGCCCTCGATCAGGACCGTCACGCCGTTGGTCTTCAAGAGCGCCAGCGTCTGCTGCTGGAACTCAACGCGGCTGCCGATCTTAACTCGACTGACATCGATGTGGATGTCCCGAAGCCCCGGGCTGATTTCTAGCCGGATCGGCTGATACTCATTGGCGTAATCCAAGGCCAATTCCATGGCGGTCCGGTTGGTCACCGGCCCGAAACCAATGGTCGTTGTCCGGAAAGTAGCCGCCAGAGGCTGCGCGACTTTGGATAGCAGCAGGGCCTTCAAAGGCGAATTGTATTCAATCCGCTCGACGGGGCCGGGATAGCTGATCACAGGTTTCGCCGCTTTGGCAGCCTTGGTGGTCAGCGGGCCGAAGGGGTTGAGCCAGGTCTCGTCCTTCGGTGCCTTGGCCGGCAGCGGAGAACGCCCGACCTCCAACGTCGGATCTCCAACTCCCGATGCCGCTCCTGCCCCGTTCGCTGGACTTTGGAGGTTGGACGTCGGGCGTTCGCCGTTCACCCCGAGTTGTTTTCCATACCCTCCATACACGCTCACCAGCACGAAGATGGGCACCGAGATGGCGAACATCTTGGCCCAATACTGGAAGGCTTGGATGAGGGTGATGCCCTTCATGCCGCCGAGGGCGACGTTGAGGGTGATGACCGCGCCGACCAGCACCACGCCGACCCAATAGGGCAGACCCTTGTGGCCGAGGAAATCGATGTCCTTGAAGATGTAGGCCAGGGTCGTGCCCGCGCCCTTCATCTGGGGCATGGTGTAGAAGAAGCCGATGAACAGGACGAACACGACGGCGATCTTGCGGAAGACCGGCGAGTCGTAGCGGCCCTCGGCGAAATCCGGGATGGTGTACGCACCGAAGCGCCGGAGCGGTCCGGCGATGAAGAGCAGGAGGAACAGGTAACCACAGGCGTAGCACACCGGGTACCACAGCGCGTCGTAGCCGCTGGACATCACCATCCCCGCCACGCCCATGAACGAGGCGGCCGAGAGATACTCACCGGAGATGGCCGAGGCGTTCCAGCCCACGGACACGCTCCGTCCTGCGACAAAGAAATCTGCCGCGGACTTGGACGACTTGGCCGAGCGGAAGCCCATCCAGATCGTGACCACCACGGTGATGAGCGAGAAGCCGAGGATGTACGGATCGATAGCGGCGAACATGGGTGGGAAAGTGAGTGGGCGAGTGAGCCAGTAGGTCAGTGAGCCGATGGGGCGGCGGGAGAGGGTGGGGAGGATCTGGCGAGGATCCAGCGGGCGGGGTGATTGCCCATGCTCACGAGCATGGCGAGGACCTCGTGGTAGTCTTTGTGGCGTTGCCGCGCCTCTTCGAGGCTGAGGTAGCCGCACTTGGCGGCGAACTCGAGCCACGTCTGGGTCTCGGCCGTTTCACGTTCGGCTTCGTTGAGCTTGTTCACGAAGACGGCTTCGTATTTGCGCCCGCGCCAAGCTTCGGCCAAGGCCGAGGCCACTGCCCGCGATGACCGTCGCATCTGGTCGGTCAACGAATACGTTTCTTTTTTCGGGAATGACTTCGAGGACTCGAACAGCGCCATCGCCGTCGCCACGGCCCGTTTGTGGACCTCCAGCTCCCAATGATGGCGGATCAGTTTGGAGGGATTCGGCATGGCGTCTCTAGCCCACTGGCTTTTTGACCTACCGGCTCA
Source organism: uncultured Verrucomicrobiota bacterium (assembly GCA_903916195.1). Taxonomy (GTDB): domain Bacteria; phylum Verrucomicrobiota; class Verrucomicrobiia; order Limisphaerales; family UBA9464; genus CAIVQB01. The sequence continues at coordinate 3,187 of CAIWVP010000107.1, forward strand.
CTGGCTCACTCGCCTTTTTCCCGACGACTTCCGTGACTTCTGCGTCTTCCAGCGCGATGGAGCGGCGGATGAAGACCCAGGCGATGATCCAGACGAACGGGAAGAACAGGACGCCGAGCACCAGCCACGTCAGGGTGAATCCGCCGACCCGGACGGCCATCGTCTCGGGGAAGTGGTAGTTCAGCAGGGGCATCCCGAGCAGCGCGACCAGGAACGCCGAGGCGCAGGCGATGGACAGCCGGAGTTGGCGGCGCTTCAGGCGGGCCAAGAACGCCTCGGAATGGATGTCGATGCCGGAGGTGTCGTCGGGAGTCACGGGACTGGTCTAGCCGAGGGCGGGGGGCGGCGGCAAGGCAACCGGAGAGGAATCGCGGCCCGGAAGGGCCCGTCCCGGGGCCAGGCGAATGCCCGAGGTCGGCTGCCGGCTCGTTCACGCAAGCGAACGTTGACACCCCGTTTACCCGTCCGTAGCGTCGCCCCGTCACACATCACAACACGTTAACGCCATGCTCCGACTTGCCTTAGTTCTCGCCTTGGTCGCCGGGATCGCCGCCCTTGTCGTCAATTTCGTCGTCACCAAGCCTGCCATCGAGGCGCAGACCGCCAAACTGGGCGAGACCGAGCAGCAGTTGACCACCGCCACACAGGCCAAGACCAAGGCCGAGGGCGAGGCCAAGGTCGCCAAAGCGACCACCGAGAAGGCCACGAAGGAGCTCACCGAGACCAAGACCTCGCTTGAGACGGCTTCGTCCGAGGCGACGATGCAGAAGGTCCGGGCCGATAAGCTGAACACCGATCTCGACAAGACGACCAAGGCCCGCAACGAGGCCCAACAAGAGCTGGCCCGCTGGGCCGCGCTCAACGTCAAGCCCGAGCAGATCGTCCAGCTGAAGAACGACCTCCGCGATGCGTCCGATGCCCGCGCCGCGCTCGCCGACGAGAAGAAGATCTTCATCCGCAACATCGACAACCTCCAGGCCCGCTTGGACCGCTACGAAGGCGACAAGGAACGCGCCGTCGAGATGCCCAACCTCAAGGGTAGCGTGGTCGCGGTCGATGCGAAGTGGGACTTCGTGCTCTTGGACGTCGGCCAGAACCAAGGAGCCAAAGCGGGCGGCATCGTGATGGTCCGCCGCGGCGACAAGCTCGTCGGCAAGGCCCGCATCGTCTCCGTCGAGCCGGACCGCAGTTTCGCCAACCTGCTCCCCGCTTGGAAGCAGGGCGACGTCGCGGTGGCCGCAGGCGACAAGGTCATCTACTGAGACCTGCCATGACGACCTTCCGCCGTCTTCTCGCGCTCCTCGCCCTCTCCGGTGCGGTCGCGTTGCTCGCCGGCTGCAAGTCGGATGACGATCTGTCCTCGCGTCCGTGGAACACGCCGAAGGGTTGGGAGAACGGCCTGCCGTCTTCCATGACCGAAGGCCGCTAAGTTTCGGTCGCCCCTTTCAAGGACCAAGCCGGCGGGATTTCCCGCCGGCTTCTTCTTTCCTGACGGTGCGATCGGAAGTGGCGGGCGCTCGTAGCGCAGGTTTGAAGCCTGCCGTATCGCCGAGTTGCACTCGGCAGGGCGCCGGCAAGGCCCGACCGCCCACCTGTCGCAACGCCTGCGGATTCCAAATCCGCGATACGGCAGAGTGCAACTCTGCGCTACCTCCGCGGCCGTGTCCGCCACTTCTAATCGCCCCCTTTCCCGAGCCCCTTTCGACGTCGGCCGCGGGATACCGCTGAGGAACGGGTTCTCCCGGGTTCACCGCGCGAGCCGGAGGAACCGGACCGCGTCCTCGGCGGGAACGTCCACGAAGAACCGTCCGCCCTCGCTGCCGATGGTCGCGTCGAGCGTCTGCCAGACGCCGCCGGGACCGACGCCGGACGCCGCCTCGATCCGCCAACCGACGAAACTCACCGGCCAGCTCACCCGGAGCCCGTCGACCGTTTGTGCGGTGACCAAGGTCGGCGGGTTCTGCGACGGCGCGAGCAGCGCGTTGAGCCGGAGGTTGAACGCCGTGTCGGTGCTGGTGGGCGAATCCTGGTGGATCTCCACGGCGAGTACGTTCGTGCCTTTCAAGAAATTCGCCGAGGCCAGGTCCGTCTCGAAGAAGGTGGTCTCGTCGGCGCCGCTCACCTTGGTCGACGCGCGGGTCAGATAGTTCAGCGTGCCGGTCGGGAGATTGCTGCGGAAGACCTCTTTGCCATTGAGATAGACCACCCCGCCGTCGTCGCGGACCAGGCCCAAGGTCACCGTCAGGAAGCGCGCCGGATCATCGACGAGGAACGCGTGCCGAAAGTAGGTGGTGATGTGCTTCTGGTTGATGTCGGGCCCGAAATCGACCGGGGTGACGACGTTCGGGTCGCCGTAGCCGAGCAGCGCGGCGCCTTTCCTCCATAGTGAATCATCGAATGACGGCGCCCGCCATGGGGTGCCGAGATCGGCGCCGAGGTCGGAGAATCTCCACTCCGCGCCGGCCGGCACCAGCGTGACCATATCGAGGTCGCCCGGCAGCGTGGCGCTGAAGTCGAGGCCGGCCCGGTTGGCGGTGAGGTCGAGCGGATTGGAGAAGCCGACCTTGGTGAACGACAGCCCGTCCGCCTCCGCCTTCAGCGTGTAGGAACCCTTCGCCAGGCCCGGCAACACGAACGATCCGTCGGTGTCCGTGTAGGTGAGCTTGGTGTTGGAGACCGAGACGCGCACGCCTTCGAACGGCAGGCCGTCGCGCAGGACCTTGCCCGCGACATGGACGGTCGTCGGTGTGCCGACGGTCACGAGGGTCGAGGTGCTGGCGTGCGCTCCCTTCATGTCGCTGACGGTGCAACGGACGAGGTAGTCACCCGCGATCGGCCAGCTCTTGCTGGCGATCGGTTGGTTGTCGCCGAAGGTGCCGTCGCCGAACTCCCAGTGGTAGGCCAGCGCGTCGCCGTCCGGATCCGCTGCGGTCGCTGTGAAGCCGACCACCGCGCCGATGACGGCGCGGGTCGCCGAGGGCCGGATGGCCAGATCCGGCGCCCGGTTGCCGACAAACGGACCTTTCATGAACACCACGTCGAGCGATTCCGGGACCGTGCCGCCCTTGCCGACCGGCGTGATGTGGATGTCGGCGATGGGGTCGGAGAAGGTGCTACCGAGGACGACCGCCGAGTCGTTCTTGCCGTCGGCGGATCCCGGCGTGGTGTCGAGCAGGAGGCTTTGGTTGTTGTTGTCGGATCTTGCCCAGCGGACGCCGAGGCCGCTCATCAGCCAACGGTTGTCGGTGAAGAGTTGGCGGAACTCGTACCAGTAGTTGGTCTTGCTGTTTCGGGCCACCTTCAGCGCGCGGATGCCGGTCGCGTTGGTGGCGTCCACCGCGAAGACGCGGTAGGTGCCGTTGGTCGTGAGCGTCCGCACGCCGGCCGGCACGAGCCAGTTCAGCACGGCCTTGTTGCGGGCGTTGAAGTGTCGCCGACCGGCGCCGGCATTGCCCATCGTGTCGAAGGTATCGCCGTACTCGACGTTGCTGCCGGTGGACGCCGTGGCGCCCGCGCCGCTGGTGTCCCAGTAGTTCGCGTGGTTCAGCCCGTAGTTGTGCCCGAGCTCGTGACCGGGGACGCCGCCCGCGATGTCGAACGATGCGCGGATCCAGCAGCCCGGCGCGCCGACGTAGCCCAGGCCGGCCCACCCAAAGCCCGGCACCTTGCCGAAACAGATGAGGTCGAAATCGTAGGCCGTCAGGATGAAACCCGCCGCCTTGGCCGCGTTGCGTGCGTCGGTCCGCAGCACGCTCGCGTCCGTGGCGCCGTATTCCTTCGCCGTCTTCGGCATGCGGAGCGTGGCCGTGACGGCGGAGCCTTCGCCGAGCGGCAGGAAGCCGGTGCGGCCGTAGGATTGGTCCTTGTAGAACTGGTCGAGGTTCTTCGCGAGGTCCGTCCCGGTGGCGTCGCTGAACGGCGCGCCGGTGAGGTCGGAGAAATCGCAGCGGATGAAGAGCAGTCGCTTCGGCCCCTCGGTCCGGGCCGATGCCGGCTTGGCGCCGCCGCCGGTCGTCGAGTCGGTGCCGCTGCCGCCGGATTCCGCGAGGATCCGTTCGTCGTTCAAGGCCTCGGCGTGCGCGGGTGAGCACAGAGCGAGCGGTTGTCCGCCTTCGTCCACGACCACGGCTTGGCCGAAACCCGAAGCGGCAAGCCCCGAGACCGCGCACATCGGGTCGGTCGCCAAGGTCGCCGCGGCTTCGTCCGGATCGAGCAGGCGGAGCGGGTTCTCGTCCACGGCCAGCAGGCCGTCGAGCGCGACGCCGTGGAGAGCGATGTCGGGCCGTGTCGGTTCGCCGTCGCGACGGCCGTAGACGTAGGCCTTGAAGCGCTTTTCACCGATGGATGCCGTGCGGAAGACCGGCTCGAAACCGGGTCCGGCATCCGGTGCCGGCAAGGCGCCGAAGACGGCCAGTTCGCCCCGCCCGTCGACCCTCTCCTCGAGCTGTGCGGCGACTTCCGCGGGCAGATCGCGGCGGACGCTCGACGGCACCGCCAGTTCCAGCGCGCGGCGTGGATCGCTCTTGATCAAGCCCGTCATGTCCTCGTGCCGGGCCTTCGCCAAGGCGATGCCTTCCGCTGCCAAGGATTCCTGGGCGGAGGGATCGGCCGCGAGGTAGCTGCGTGTCCAATCGCGGAACCGGGAAAAATCCCCCTCCGCGATGGGGGCCTGCCACCGGACGTCCGCAGCGGGCATCAAGTTCGACGGCCCGGTCCGGACGGGCGCGACCGCAGGAAGAGCAGCGGGTCGCGAAGGGGAAGGGGAGTCCGCGGGGTTGGCCGGCGACCGCAACGCGGGCTCCGGCGCCCGTTGGGACGGCACTTTCCCCGGCTTCGTCGTGCTGCTGCGGAAGGCCGCGACGATCGTGATCGCGGACACCAGGGCGATCGCCGGACGGACAAAGATCTTCATGGTTCAAGAAGGCCGGCCGGTCCGGCGCTGCGGCTGCGCAGCGTCCATGCCGATCGGCCGGGAGGCTTGGGGTAGGCGGGAATCGTCCCGGACCGGGTCACGGCGTGGAGATCTGGTAGAAGCGAGCGGTGTCGGCGACGGGGTCGGTGAGTTCGATGACTCCGGCCGTTGGTTGGGACGCGATCGAACGGAGCACCTGCCAAGTGCCGCCTCCCAGCGCGGTGCGGACCCGCACCGTGTAGCTGCGGCCGCCTTGGGCCTGGAAACGCACCCGTGATCCGTCGGCGGCGACGACTTCGAGCCGGAGACGGCTGGTCGCGTCTCTCGGATCGGTGCCGGCGGCGAACTCCTGCGCGTTGGTGAAGCCGTCGCCGTCCGGATCGCCGTCCGCTCCGTCGGCTCCGATCGCGGAATCCGGGTCGAGACCGTGGGCGATCTCCCAATCGGACGGCAGGCCGTCGCCGTCCGGGTCGGTGCCGAGGCCGTCGGTCAGATTGTTCTGGCGGCCCGGCGTCGGTGTGGCGGCGGTCCAGTTCTGCGGTTCGTCGCCGAAAAGCAGGCTCGAGACGCGCTGCAACGACCGACCTGTGCCGGCCGCATCCGACGGCCAAGGCGCGTCGGGCCGATAACGGACCTCGTCGACGACCACGTACCCGACATCGCCGGCGTTGGCGGCCGGCGCGGGAACGGGAGCCTCGGGTGCCATGAGGCGCACGGTGCCTCCGGCATTGTCGAGCGCGCCGCGCCATGGGCCGACCACCGGGGTCCCGGCGGGTACGCCGGACCGTGTGCGGAAGGTCGCGAGCCGCGCCGGGTCGCCGACCGGATCGAATCCGACCGCCAGGGCGAAGCCGCCGCCGCCGAGCGAGAAGCCCGCCGGGAAATCGAGGTCGACCTCGCCGCGCAACTGCCAGCGGTTGGTCGCGTGGGCCGGGTCGAAGAACGTCACCGCCCCGGCCGACACGTTGCGGAGCTCGATGAACTCGTCGGCTGTCGGATCCTCGCCGGCCACCGGCACCGGCTGGAAGTGGATCTCGGTCACGACGACCGGCCCGACCAGCGGACCGGCATTGGCGGAGCCGAGGGTGCGGCGCGGCTGGGCGACGAGATGAGCGATGCCGTCACTCGTGACCACCCTGCCGAAACTCACGCCGCTCCGCGATGCGCCGAATGCCGTTCCATCGTGCCAGCCGGTGAGTTCTCCAGCCGCGTCCGCGCTGAACAGGTGCGCCGAATCGCCGAGCGAACCCAGCGAGAAGGCCGCCACGCCGGTCCGGAAATGCGATTCGTCGAAGACGCGGTATCCGCCCGCCGGCAGGACGGTGCCGGCGGGGATGCGGAACTTCTTCGGCGTGCGGTAGTCGTCGGTGAGCCACCAGCCGCCGATGTCTTGCGACGCCGTGCCGGTGTTGAGCAGCTCGATGCTGTCGAGCAGCGGCGGATCGGAGTGGGCGAGGACCTCGTTCACGCGGACCGGCTGCACGATCGTCGGCGCCGGTTCGGCGGTCCCGGGCGATCCCCCTGTCCGGGCGCTCGGCCGCCAGCGGATCGCTTCGCCGAGCTGGGCCGGGCCGGTCGTCTCGTCGGCCAGCGCGAGCGAGAACCCGAAGCCGTCGGCGAGCGGTGCCCAGGCCTGGTCGTATGCGAAGTCGCTGATCGGTTCGCCCAGCGGCCCGATGATCCGGATCCGCTCGTAGCCGTCGGACAACTGGCCGGTGGACTGGCCGGCGATGCCGGTCGTGCCCGGGTAGCGCGACAGGAAAGCGGCGCGATCGCGCACGACGAGGACGCGTCCGCCGGGCGCAAGGCTCGTCACCGGACCGTCCGCGGGGAAACGAAACGCGACGGCTCCGGCGATCTGGAAGCCGGCCAACGACAGCGTCCGCGCCGAGGTGTTCTTCAGCTCGATGAACTCGAAGTCGCCGGCGGGATTCGTCGATCCGACGGGCGCCGGAGCGGGATGGAACATGATCTCGGTCACGAGCAGCGGCGGGACCTCGCTGTAGAAGGTGGCGGCGACCGGGCCGGACCATCGCGAGATGAGCGGCGGGTTGTTCGCGCCGGTCCGCGCGGTGTGGACCGGGTTCTGCACCCGGGCCACGAGGCGAGCGTTCGCCGATAGCACGATCGGAGCGCCGTCGTGGAGCTTCGCGGAGGCCGAGATCCCTCCGCCCGCTGTGCGCGGATCGGTGCCGTCCAAGGTGTAGTAGACCGAGCCTGCGGCCGGCGGGGCGAGGACGACCTCCGTCGAGTTGGTGAACCGGCCGGCGCGGGACGTGATTGCGGTCGGCCGGACGAACTGGCTGTCCATGAATTCCACGCGGTTCGAGAGCCAGTTCTTCATCCACTGGACCTCGGTGGCGTAGCTGCCGCCGCCGGCGCCCGAAGCGGTCCGATAACCGGTGCCCCAGCGGGTGCGTTCGCGCGGCTGGGCCTGCGCGAGCTGGCCGGTCAGGTCGTCGACCAAGGCCCAGAGATTGGTCGTCGCAAACCCGGAACGGCGCAGGTCCTGGTACCGGTCGATGTAGCGCTGGAAGAAATCCGGGTCCTGGAACAGGCGTCCCCACCATGCTTGGGTGGTCTCGTTGAAGAAGTCCGTCCCGGCGTCGCCGCCGACTCCGCGCCAGGACTTCGGATTGAAGTCGCGCCCGTCGGTCGAACCGAGCGCGCGATCGAAATCCCACAACGGTCCGAACTCCAGCTTGCCGCCGCGCGGTTTGTAGAAGTTCGCGCTCAGACGGAGCGCGTCGACGTTGAGCGTGATGACGTTGAGCAGATGGTGGTCGACCCAGGACCCCGGTTCGATGAAAGCCGCGTAGCCCTTCACCGGATCCTTCCAATCCGGGCCGTAGAGCGCCGACCCGAACGAGTCCATGTAGCTCTGGAGATACGTCCGCTGGGCGGCGCGCTCGGGCAGGAGGATCTCTCGCTCCTTGGGGTCCACGTAGATGATGCCGGCGTTCGCGGCGCCGAAGCCGGATTCGCCCGGTCCGCCCCGGTCGATCTTCATCATGTAACCGCCGGTCACCTGCGGCGCCTGGGTGTCCGCCGCGGTCAGCCCGTCGATGTCCACGCGGTCCTTGCCGCGCTTGATCTTCTCCTCGAGCACGTAGACGCCGAAATAGGCCGTCGACGTGACCGTCGAGGCCGCGCCGCTGGTGACGAGGTACAGCTCGACGAAGCGGGTCCGGGGCGAATAACGGCCGATGTCGCGGCTGAGCTGGTGCGCGAAGGGGTTGTGGACCAGCACCGGCTCGAAACCGTTCGGCGCGTACAGCACCCAATCGGATTCAGCCGGCATCCCGAGCAGCGGGTGGTCGGCGCTGGCGTCGAGCTCGTCGTGCAGCTCCACGCTCATGCTCACCTTGGCGTTGCCCAAGGTGCTCGAACCGCGGGCGCCGATGCCGGCGCGGACCGAGAGCGTCGGCGCGTGGGTCAGCGATGTGACCCCGGCGACCGGCTCGAAGAGCTGGAGCACGGCGTTCTGCGAACCGGTCGCCGGCGGGCGGCCCGCGCCGAAGTTGTGGATCACCATGACCGGCAGGTCCGAGGTGAACGGCACCGCGTTCGGCGCCAGCCGCATGAACGTCTCCCCGCCCGGAGCGCCGGGCAGCAGGCCGGTCGCGAAAGCCCGCGCGCGGATCCGCGCCGTGCCCACGCCCGTGATCGGGCCCGTGTAGGCGGCGCTTGCCTCGGTCACCGGCGTGCCGTCGACCGTGTACCGGATCACCGCGCCGGGGGGCGGGCCGTCCAGCGACAGCGCGAGCTCGAAGTCCGCGGTGAAGGTCCGTCCGGTCGCCGAGAAGACCACGTCCGGCGCGAAGCCGGCGCCGTGGGTCGAGTTGGCGGTGCCCGGCGTCGGCTTCACGAAATAACCGTCGATGTCGCCCGCGCCCGTCGCACGGCCATAGCTCACGTCGGCGCGTTGCGGCGGATACTTCGCGCCGAACGACGAGACGATCTCGCCCCCGGGCGAAGCGAGGCCGAGGAATCCCCCCGCGGAACCCAGCTTGAAGTTCGTGTGCAGACGGCCCGCGGTGTCGGTGCGGTCCTTGCCCGAGGCGAAGACGACCTGATAGCCGCCTGCCGGCATCGTGATGGCCGGGAAGCGCCATTTCGCGGGCTTTTCCGGATCGTCGCTCAACGACCAACCCGTGAGGGATTGCGGAAGGGCGGCGCCGTTGTGCAGCTCGATCCAGTCCGATTTGTCGCCGTCCTCGTCGCGGAGGCCTGTCGTGTTGTCGGCGAGGAACTCGCTGATCTCCAGGCCCGGCGGCCGCAGGGCGGGGTCCACCGTGTAGTTCCACGATCCGCCTGCGAACGGATGCGGCGTGCCGGCTTGGTCGGTGATACCGTGGTCGGTGCGGAACGCCACGTCGACCGTGCCCGGCGGGATCCTGCCGAAGGTGAAGACATACTGTGCCGGGCTCACGATCGAGACGCCGGTCGCGGCGATGCCGCCGACCCGCAGGTCGGCGGCGTCCACGCCTTGCACCGCTTCGCTGAACTCCACCTCCACGCTCACCAGTTCGCGGACCGCCGCGCCGGCGGGCGGATAGCGGTTCACGACGACGGGCACGGTGTCGTCGATGGTGGCCTGGAGCACGGCATCCCAGACGATGTCGCTGCTGGTGAGCGCCACGTTGAGCACCTGGACGGCGAGCACGTTGTCGCCCGGGGCGAGGACGGCGGCGGGGTTGACGATCGGATGATCGAGGGGTTCGGCCGGATCCGGGTTCGCCGCGGCGAGGGCGAAGGCATTGAAAGGCAGCTCGCCGGCCGGCACGTTGTACCGGGCTACCTCTTTCCCGTTGATCCATGCCACGAACCCGTCGTCACACCGCGCGCGGAGCACCAGGCCTTCGATGTCGGCCGGGGACACGACCGTGAAGCGCTTGCGGAAGAACAGCGACGAGTAGCTGTTCTGCATGTCGGTGATCTGCGTGCCGGGGAAGACATCGCCGTACCAGAACGTCGCCGGCCCGATCGGCCAACCGGTGTCGTTGAAGCCGCCGGTCCGCCACGCGGTGGTGTCGGGTGACGACGCCTCGGCGAGGCCCTTGAGGTATCGCCAATCGGTCCCGCTGGCGACGAGGTCCAAGGCCCGTCCCGGCAGTGCCGACAACGACGACCAAAGCAGCACGAACGAAAATAAACGGAAGCGGGTCATGGCTGAGATGTGAGCAAGCTACGGACCAACACCGTGAAGCCAAGGGGCGAAATCCACTCCGCACCGGATCCCACTCGACCGTCCGCAGACCGGGTCTCGACGGCGTTGACGGGACCTCGCCCGATTTGTTGACCGCCCGGCGGTGGACCTTCGCAAGGGCAGGGTACCCGGGGACGGGGCCCCGTTTTCCGGGGGCGAGAGCCCATCGCGGGTGCGATCGGGAGGGGCGGGCACTTGTGGCGCAGGTTTGCAACCTGCTGTTTCGCCGAGTTGCACTCGGCAGGGCGTCGGCAAGGCCGTGCCGCATGCCTGTCCCACCGTCTGCGGATTCCAAATCCGCGGTACGGCAGAGTGCAACTCTGCGCTATGTCCGATCGCACCTGCTTACTGAGCGGGTCACGGTCGTCGTGACGCTGCCGGAGAGAGCGATTTGGACTGGCGGGCAGACATAGCGGGAGGGCGTATC
>CAIWVP010000108.1 GCA_903916195.1 uncultured Verrucomicrobiota bacterium
CGGAACTCCCGACGACGCGGGAAGAATCCACGGACGGGCAGCAGCCCGTCCCTACCATCGTGGGTAGGGTCCGCGCTGCCGCGCGACCCCATCTAGCCTGCCAGGGACCTCCATGGGTAGGAAGTAGCCGCCGACCTCCTTGGGCACGCCTACCGCGATCTTCCCTCATACCACCTCAACTGACCGCCACTTCGGATCGCACCCGTTGGACCGATCGAGGTCGCTTCGATTTCTCGGACGATAAAAAAGGGAGACCGAGCACCCTGGGTCCCGGTTCCCAGCTTTTCAGACCCATCGGTTCCACAAAGCAGATGGCACCTCGCTGCATCGCTGGTCCGCGATCCGCAGGCGCCGCCTCCTGCCCAGAGCCCCGGGATCTCCTCGCGCCCTGCCAGGTCCGACTCGGCGGAACAGATCACAACTCGGCGAAACGGTCCGCCACTTCCAATCGCACCCAAGCTCGACCCCGAGGCTCAAACCGAGCAGCGGCACCGCCAGCGAGGTCCGCGCGAGACCGAGCGCCCTGGACGCTCCGGCAAACCCGACCCCGTGGACCCGCCCCGGACGTGAACGGGGACTCGTCCGGACAGCATCGTCCTCGCTGCTGGCGGAATAGCGCGCCGCGATCGAGCTAGCGGACTTCGGTTGCCTCGCCTTGATCTTCGAGCCGATTCCGCACAGGTCCCGGAGTTCCGGGACGCTGTGTCGGCTGGACCGACACCGGCCGTTCGCGGGCCGCAGGCCGATTCCTCAGACCTCGAAGAGGGTGATCTCGGGGCGGCAGTTGAACCGCACGTCGATGTGGACCGTGCCGATGCCGGGATTCACGTAGAGCGGGCCGACCGGTGCATCGTAGAGCCCCATCTCGTAGCGTCCCGTGTTGTGCGGGGTGACCAAGGCGCCGCCGAACGGGATCCGCACCTGTCCGCCGTGGGAATGACCGGCGATGGCCAGATCGCAGCGCAGGTCCCCGAGCCGGTCCGCCCATTCCGGATAGTGGACCATCAAGAGGTTGAATCTCGACGGATCGGTCACGACCTGTGCGGGAAGGCGGTCGACGCCCATGAGGTTCACGGCGCCTCCGCGGATGAGGATCTGCTGGTCCTGCAGCCAAGCCCCGCCGGTCGCCGCGAACGCGGTCCGGATCGGCCCGAAATCGGCGCGGCTCCAGTGGTCGTGGTTGCCCGGGATGCCGTAGAGCGGCGCGCGGATCGCGCCCAGGATCTCCAATGCCGGCGCGACGAACCCGGCCTCCTCGATCAGGTCACCGGTGAAACACACGAAGTCCGGGGCCAAGGCGTCGACCTGGGCGACCACCTCACGGAGGTAGGCCGCGTCGCCCCGGTAATGGATGTCGGTGATCTGAGCGAACCGGTGGCGGACCGGACCGTTCCCGAGACGGACCTTCCGCACCTTGAGCCATCGTGGCTCCAAGGCGACCACCGAGCCGACGCAACCCGCGGAAGCGGTCCAAAGTACGCGGCGAAAGAACTGGCGTCGGGTCAGATTCATCGATCTCCCCGGCTTTGACCCTGCACGCTCCCGATCGCTCGATCAAAGAACGCGATCAGGAAAGCGCGCCCCCGAGGCGGACGCCCTCGTTCACATCCCGGGAGCGTTCATCTTCTCGCCGTCCATCTGGTAGATGCCGACGAGATAGCCGTTCTCGCGGATGGCCCCGACCTTGAGCGTGCCGCTGAGCGTCACCGCTTGGTCCATCACCGGTTTCACGCCTTTGCTGGTCATCTTCACCGAGACCCACTCGTTGATCTTCGGAACCGCGCCGTAGCAGCACATCGACTGGTCGCGCATGATCAGGAGCTCGGTGACGAGCCCGCCCTCGACCTTGAGCGGCAGCATGAACCCTTTCAGCGACACACGCTTGCCGTTGTAGGCCTTCACGGCCGCGGGGATCTGCTGGTCGGGGTCCTTGAGGACGGCCGCCGGCGCGTTGGTGACGACATCGTCGGGCACCTCGTACTTGAAGGTGCTCAGCTTGTCGAAGCCGACCACCGCGAACTCGCCATCCGTCCCCGCGACCTTGGGAGCCGCGGCTTCGGCGGCCACCTTCTTGGCGGAGGCGGCCTCGACAGGCTCAGCGATCGTCAACGGCTTGATCGGTTCACCCTTCTTCGGCGCGAGCGGCTGGATCGGGGCGCCACGCGGAACCTTCTCGGCGGCGGTCGCGGTCCCGGTCAGGAGGGCGCACAGGGTCGCCGACAAGGCCGCCGCGGCGATGAGAGCGGAGGTTTTCGCAAACAGGGTCGTGCGGATTTTCATTCGTTGCCTTTGGGGAAGTTGAAGCGGACGTCCTTGAACGTGGTCCCGCGGACGGTGATCTGCGGCAGGACGGCGTCGAAGACCGGAGCGGTCTTGAGCCAACCGGCGGACGCCTCGAACTGTGAGGTATCGCCCGGCTTCTCGCCGGTGGCCGTGTTGGCGACAGGCTGGAACACGAGCGTCTCCGCTTTGCCCGCGATGGTCGTCGCCAGCGTGAACGACGCCAACGGCACGCGGACGAAGTTCTCGGCATGGGCGTCCAGCACGTAGGCCGTGAGCCGTCCGGCGGACGCGTCGCGGACGAACTCCAGGTTGCCCTGATGCTCGCCCAGTTCGACCATCGTTCCGCCGTATCTGGGCTGATGGCTATGGCCGTGGCTCGGGCCCGCGGCGTGGTCGTTCTTGGATTCTCCACCGCAGCCGGCCACGCAGACCGCCATGATCGCGGCGAGAGTGGAGGCGATGAGTGGAAGGCCGGTGTTCATGCGTGGGTTGGACGTAGCAGATTCGCCCGAGGATTCAATGGTCCCGGCTCAAGATTCCGGCGAGAGCCCCTCGGCCACGTGGGTGCCGTAGGCCTTGATCGCCGGCACGATCCCCGCCGCCGCGCTGAGCGCCACCATCGCCGCCGGCGCCCAGAGGAGCACGGCATCCCAGGCGAACGGATCGAGCACCACGCCGGTCTGCGCGCGGATAATCGCGGCCACGACGGCGACGACCGAGAAATAGAAGACGTAGCTGACGGCCATCCCGAGCACGGCGATCGCGGCGGCCTCCAGCACGATGGCGCCGAAGACCGTGGATCTCCGGGCCCCGAGAGCGCGCAGGATCGCGAGGTCGCGGCGGCGGGCGCTCATCGAGTTGTAGATGCTCGCGAGCACGGATCCGGTGGCGACGAGCGCGACCAACCACGCGACGAGCGTCAGGACCTGGTCGAACCATCCGAACCGGTCGAAAAGATAGGCCACCTGCTCGGCGATGGGCCACGCGAAGGTGAGCCGGTTCCCCTGCCGGTTGTAGAGCAGCTCCAGTGTCTTGCCCGCGACCGGCGAACGCAGCTTCACCAGCACAGCGCTGACGTCCGCGGCCGTGGTCGGGTCGTGGCCGCTCATGTTCTGGAGACCGGCGAGCGGGATCCAGACCACGCGGTCCGCGGGCGTGTTCGACGGTTCGAGGATGCCGACGACGACGTAGGTCTCCTGGTGCTGGGCGTTCGGATCGAAATTCAGCCCGTGATAAGGATGGAACTCGTCGCCGAGCTTCAAGCCGAGGCGCTGGGCGGCGAAACTGCCGAGCAACGCTTCGCGGTAGCCGTCCTCGAAACACCTTCCGCCCGCCACCACCGCGAACTTCTTGCCCGGCGCGTACTCCGACTGCGTGAAGTAGTTGGTCGTCGTGCCCACCAGCCGGTATCCGCGGTAGTTGTCGCCCACGGCCAAGGGCACGGCGAGCGAGACGGCGCGGTTCGACCCGATGTCGAGGTAATCGGCCCACGGCACGTTCCCGGGAGACGCCTCCAGATGGAATACCGCGTTGAGGACAAGCTGGAGCTTCGATCCGCGCGCGCCGAGCACCGCGTCCCACCCGCCGGTCTGGCCGGTGAAGGTGTCGTGCGCCTGGCGCTTCACGGCCCAGACGGACATGAGCAACCCGCCGGCGAGGGCGATCGCCAGCGCGGTGACGAGGGTCGAGAGCAGATGCTGCCGCAGGCTGCGGCGGACGAGGAGCCAGAGGGTCATGCCGACGGGGAACGGAGAACGGTGGAGGGAGAACGGGAAGCCTCGTTGATCTCGGCGAGCGAGGCGTGCCGGTCGAAGCTCGCGAGGACGCCGGGGTCATGGCTGACGAGCAGCAGCGCCGCGCCGTCCTCGGCGCACGCGCCGCGGATCAGGGCGAGCGCCTCGCGGGCGTTCGCGGCGTCGAGGTTGCCGGTCGGCTCGTCGGCGAGCACGAGCTTGGGGCGGTTCGCGAGGGCGCGGGCCACGGCGATGCGCTGCTGCTGCCCGGTGGAGAGCTGCCGCGGGAAATGGTCGAGCCGGTCACCGAGCCCGACCCGGCGGAGCAATGCCTCGGCGCGAGAACGATCGGCGCCGGGACCGAACGACATGCCGAGCAGCACGTTCTCCAGCGCGGTGAAGCCCTGGAGCAGGTTGAAGGTCTGGAAGATGTAGCCGATCGAGGTCGCGCGGAGCCGGTCGCGGGCCGGTTCGGCGAGCGCGGACATCTCCACGCCGTCGAGCACGAGCTTGCCGGAGTCCGGCACGAGGATCCCGGCGATGAGGTGGAGGAAGGTCGTCTTGCCCGTGCCGCTCGGGCCGCTGAGCGCGACCTGGGCGCGCGCATCCATCTCGAACCGCGGGATCCGGACGACCTCATGGGCCGTGCCGTCCGGGGCGGTGAAGGCCTTCCTCAGGTCGGTGATCTCGAGCAGCGGCATCGTGTGGGGTGGAGCGTGACGGCGCCGGGGCGCGAGTCAAACGACCGTTTCGTCGCCCACCGAACGATATCCGGGCGGTTCCATTCTCCAGACCGTGGCTCCGAGGATCTTCGATTTCTCCCTCGACCCCGTTTCGCAGCGCCTGCGCTCGACGGCGCCCACGCGGTCCCGCATCGGGAAAACGATCACCGGCCCGTCGACCGATCGCCACCCTGCCCAGGCACGATCGGAGATAGCGGACGAGGCAGCCAGGCCCGAGTCGCGCTGGTTCTGATGAAAACACGGGCCTGTAAAATAAGGAAGGAACCCACTTTTCATGCGGTCAAAAAAATGGCCCCGGTAGCACGGGGTGCGGGCACGAAGAAGCCCGGACGGCGAGTGGGCCGTCCGGGCTGGCTTGCGCCGCTGACACTGCTTATTGGATGAGACGAAGGACCGATTGGGGAGCTGAATTCGCCTGAGCGAGCATCGCCGTGCCTGCCTGGACGAGGATGTTGAAACGGGCAAATGCCGTGCTCTCCCCCGCCACGTCCACATCCTTGATGCGGCTGTTGGCGGCGGTGAGGTTATCCTTCAGCTCGGCGTTTTGTTCATCGTAGGCCCTGAGCACCGAGAGGTTCGATGCGACCACCGAGCGGTCGCTGGAGAGCTGGATAATGGCGTTTTTCGTGTTGCTGAGCGCGGTGGCGGCGTCGACGGCGGTGAAAATGCTGGAAAAGGAGGCACCCATGTAGATGGAGGAGCCATAAGGGGTGCCCCCGAGGTTGATGCCGGCCATCGCGAAAGAGCTGCCTTCTGAGTCGACCGTCACGTTCAACGTCGTGCCGGAGAAGAGTTGCACGCCGTTGAAATCCTTCGTCGTCGTGCTCCTGACGTAGTCAGAGAGTTTCCCGTACTCTTTGTCGTAGAGCACGCGGTCGGGGTCGGTCTTGGTCACGTCCTGCGCGAGCACGGCCAGC
>CAIWVP010000109.1 GCA_903916195.1 uncultured Verrucomicrobiota bacterium
CGCCGCCTCGTCGAGGCCGGCGCCCGGTTCGTCACCGTCGCGTACGGTTTCTGGGATTACCACGGCAACAACTTCGGCAACGCCCGCAACGATCTGCCGCTGCTCGACCAAGGCGTGAGCGCGCTGATCGAGGACCTGAAGCAACGCGGCCTCGACAAGGACGTGAGCGTGGTCGTCTGGGGCGAGTTCGGCCGGTCGCCGACCATCAACAAGGATGGCGGCCGCGACCACTGGCCGCGCGCGAGCTGCGCCTTGCTCGCCGGCGGGGGCATGAAGGTCGGCCAGGTCATCGGTGCGACCGATCGCCTCGGAGGCGAACCGAGCGAGCGGCCGGTGCCGTTCGGCGATGTCTTCGCCACGCTCTACCAGAACCTCGGCATCGACGTGGCCAAGGTGACCATCCCCGACCTCACCGGCCGTCCGCAGTTCCTCGTGCCCGACGGCTGTCAACCGATGAAGGAACTGGTCGGATGAACAAGGTCCTCCCGCGATGCTAACGATCCCCGGTGGTGCTCATCGGCCGTTCTGCGACGGGCATTCCCGTCGGGATTTCCTCCGCATCGGCGGTCTCGCGATGGGCGGGCTGGCCTTGCCCCAGCTGCTCCAGGCCGAGCAGCTCGCCGGCATCCGCAAGTCGCACAAAGCGGTCATCATGATCTATCTGGTCGGCGCGCCGCCGCACCAGGACATGTTCGACCTGAAGACCGACGCGCCGTTGGAGATCCGCGGACCGCACCGGCCGATGCGCACCAACGTCCCGGGCATCGAGATCTCCGAGCACATGCCGCGTTGCGCGCGGATCATGGACAAGCTGGTCCCCATCCGCACGATGTACGGCTCGCCCAGCGGCGACCACGATTCCTTCATCTGCTACACGGGGCGTCCGGTGCCCAAGCAACCGTCCGGCGGATGGCCTTCGCTCGGATCGACGCTCTCCAAGCTCCAGGGCCAGACCGATCCCGGGATCCCCGCGTTCGTCGGGCTCGCCCCCAAGGCCGGGCATCCGCCCTACGGCTCGCCGGGGCATCCGGGATTCCTCGGGCCGGCGTTCTCGGCGTTCCGTCCCAACGGCCCCGGCATGGAGGACCTCAGCCTCAACGGTGTGACGCTCGACCGGTTGTCCGACCGGCGCGCGCTGCTGACGGGCTTCGACCGGTTCCGGCGCGAGCTGGACAACAGCGGCGTGGTCGAGGGGCTCGATGCCTTCAACCAGCAGGCCTTCGGCATCCTCACCTCGAGCAAGCTCATGGAGGCGCTCGATGTGGGGCGCGAACCCGCGAAGGTCCGCGAACGCTACGGCAAGGGCGACCCGGCGAACTACGGCGACGGCGCGCCGCGCAACTGCGAGCAGTTCCTCGTCGCCCGACGCCTCGTCGAGGCCGGCGCGCGCTGTGTGACGCTGAATTTCGGTCGCTGGGATTTTCACAGCAACAACCACAGCGAACTGCTCACGCACCTGCCGCTCTTCGACCAGGCGATGAGCGCGTTGGTCGAGGACCTGCATGAACGCGGCCTGGACAAGGACGTCGCCGTGGTGGCGTGGGGCGAGTTCGGTCGCACGCCGCAGATCAACGCCGACGGCGGTCGCGACCACTGGCCACAGCTCGGTTGCGCGCTGCTCGCCGGGGGAGGGATGCGCACCGGTCAGGTGATCGGCGCGACCGACCGTCTCGGCGGCGAGATCGCCGAGCGGGGCGTCCACTTCGGCGAGGTCTTCGCCACGCTGTACAACCAGCTCGGGCTCGATACCGCGCGGGTCACCATCCCGGACCTCACCGGGCGTCCGCAGTACCTCGTCGACGGCTGGAAACCG
>CAIWVP010000110.1 GCA_903916195.1 uncultured Verrucomicrobiota bacterium
CTAGGTGCCTGAAGGCCGATCTCCCGACGACGCGGGAAGAATCCACGGACGGGCAGCAGCCCGTCCCTACCCTCGTGGGTAGGGTCCGCGCTGCCGCGCGACCCCATCTGTCCTGCCAGCGACCTCCATGGTTAGGAAGTAGCCGCCGACCTCCTCGGGCACGCCTACCGGGATCTTCCCTCATACCACCTCGACGGACCGCCACTTCTGATCGAGCCCGAGCCCGGAAGACCTGGACGCCACGATGGACCGACGGTCCAGCGCACCGCCCGTCACGTCATTGGGCCGCCCAATCGAGTGCTTCGTGGACCATCGCCGGCGTGAGCACCGTCGGAAGCACCCGCGGCGGTTTTGAAAGGTCGCGCGGATAGACCAGCACGAGGGGGACCCCTCGGCGGCCGTGTTTCTGCAGTTCCGCGGCGATGGCTGGATCGGCATCCGTGAAATCCCCCATCAATGTAGCGACATTCTTCTCCTTCAGCTGGGCGATGGTCGAGGAGACCTCGATCGAGGTCGCCTTGTTGAACTTGCAGTTCGCGCAGTTGTCCGCGGTGAAATCGACGATGACCGGCCGACCGGCCATCCGTGCCTGCGAGACGCTTGAGACGCTCCACACCTGCCAATCCACTTTGGGCTTCTTGGCGGCGAGCGGCGTCCGCCAATCCAGCTCACCTTCCAGGATCCCGAGATATCCACCGACAACCAGTGCCGACGCGACACCGAATGCGACGCCCTTCCGTTCGGACCGCTGGCCGAACTCGCCCCACACCCACGCGGCCGCTGAAAGGACCACCAAGAAGAGCCCGAGCCACAGCACGCCTGCCGGGCCCAACCTGGTGGCCGTGAACCAGAAGATCCACACCGCGGTGGCCAGCATCGGGAATCCCATGGCGACCTTGAACCGCAGCATCCAGACGCCGGGTCTCGGCAACAGTTTCAGCCACGACGGACGCCAGCACAGCGCAACGAAAGGGGCCGCCAACCCGAGTCCGACCGTGAGAAAGATGGCGAGCAGGACGAGCGGAGGTTGGGTGAACGCGAAGGCGATCGCCGTCGCCAAGAACGGCGCGGTGCAAGGAGTCGCCAACACGGCCGCGAGCACACCATTGAAGAACGCCCCGGCCGGGCCTTCCTTGGCGGTCAGATCCCCCGCCGCGCCCATCGCGCCGCCTCCGAGCGTCACCTCGAAGACCCCGAACAGATTCAGCGCCACGAGCACGAGCAAGACGCACATCACGACGCGGAACTGGGGATTCTGGAAAGCCGTGCTCCAGCCGGCGATGCCTCCAGCCGCCTGGACGGCCAATGCGACGCCTGCCAGCACAAAGAACGAGCTGAGCACCCCGGCGCCATAGACCAGTCCTAGCTTCCGCACGTGCGCGGGGTTGTTTCCGGCTTGGCGCACGAACCCCAGGATCTTCAGCGCCAAGACAGGCAGCACGCACGGCATGATGTTGAGGATCAGGCCGCCCAAGAACGCCGCACCGAGCATCGGTAGCAAGCCGGCCCACGAGAACGGATCCGTTTTTGCGGCCGTCGCAGCAACCATCACCTCGCTGATCGGGAGCGTGACCTCATAGGCCTTGGTGTCGCCCGCCGCCGATCTCGCCACGAGCACCCCGCTGACGCTCATCGGCCAACCGGCATCGGTCTTGGTCACGGTCTTCCGCAGCCGGAGTTTGCCACCGCGGATGGGGACCGATTCCGACTTGGCGCCCATCTCGACCGTCTTGCTCTCGTACGGGAAGAAGTCGACGGACTTGGCATCCGTCTCCCATTCGAAAAGCAACGACCGTTGCTCTCCGACCGCCTCTGCCTCCCACGCCGCCGTGGCCTTGGGATCGGTCCCCACGATCGGCAAGCGCTGGCGCCCCACAGTAAACAACTGGACGTCTCCTGATGCGCGGGTCTGATCTCCGATCGCCAACGGGATCACCAGGTTGGTCTTGCCCGGGACGCATTCGGTCTCGCATTCAAGCCATGACACACGCGCCTTGAGTTCCAACGGACCTCTGGTCACACCGGGTCCGACCGTGAGCGGCACCAAGAGGAGGACCGTCCCGTCGAAGACGTGTGTGTCACCGGCAGGGTCTATGTGCTTTCCGGGTACTGGCCATGCGATTTCTCCTGCGGTGATGCCGGCGGGTAGCGTCCACTCGATCTTCGTCCGGGTCCCTGGGCCGCCAGGTTCGCTCGGATTCCTCCAGTAGGTATGCCAACCGGCCGGCATCCGCAGCTCTACGCCCGCGGTCACGACCTGCCCCGGTTGCCCGATGTCTTGATCCAAGAGCAACCGAGCTTGGGTCCTCGCTTGCCCGAGGGCGACCCACGGCAGGATCAGGAGCAAGCCGGCGACGGATCTGAGGGTTCTCGATAGCAAAGCGTCCATGATTTCACGATAGCCGTTGGTGCCTTTCAGTCCAACGAACCTCCGCCTCCTTACGCCAAAAAGCAAAAAGGCGCAGCAGAAGCTGCGCCTGTTTGTAAATCAAAACCACCGGCCCGACGTCACTTACGGAAGCGGCGATAACCGGCGAACGCCAGCCAACCGAACCCGGCCACACCCGCCAAGGCATACGTGCCCGGCTCCGGAACAGCGTTCACGGAAGCCGTGAAGTTCGCTTTTACAGGGCCAAGGTTGTTCAACTGCCAAGTGCCGGACTCTTTGGACCAGTAATCATTCAAGCTCGATCCGGCCGAGGCCTCAGCGTTCGGCGCCAAAAGCCCAGCCACGTTGGCCCCGCCAGCATTCAAAAACTGAACGGTGTAGGTGAACGTCGTCGCAATCTTCGGTTGATTGAAGGAGATATTGATGACTGCGCCGCCCAATTTGATGTCGAGCGGGGCACTCTGGTACTGCAGAGTCTTCGGAGAGTTGGACGGGCCGTCGTTATCGTAGAAGCGAACGGTCAAGCCACCCGGAAAACTGTAGTTCGAGTAGTACTCGACAGAAAAACCGGTCAACTTACGAGTACCAGCAGGACCAAAGAGGGTAACTTGGTCGCCGAACTCCGCAGAATCCGCCGATACAACCAGTGCGTCTTCAGTATGGACGACGTCGTAAGCGTTGCCAGCGGCATACACCGAACCGCACGCCATCATCGAAAGCGCGCCAAGGACAGCGATGTTGGAAGTAAATTTCATTTTCCTATCGGAATTTAGGGTTTCAGCACACAACCGAGGCCCTTACCGGGCGTAGACTTCGATTGAGTTAACGAAATCAGAGGGGGGGGGTCAAGTCATAAATTGGGATTGGTTTGTTTCCACATGCGTCGCGGGCCATCCAGCTCGATTCTTAGAGAAAACACGGGGCACTCGACGAAAGAAATCCGCGACCCCGATCCGACTCGACGTTGGGTCCCCCATGAGCGCATCCAGATTCCCGGGAGACAACCTGCGCAATCCACCGTCTCCGGTCCGCGGCACGCCCGAAACACCGTTAGGCGCAAATGTTTCCACCCACACCCAGTCGGCAATGCCCGTCTTGGCGCAACGAATGCACAGGAAACCCACCGAAGCGGTTGCACGAGGATCGGCGTGCTCGGATCTGGACCTCCAATCAGTCATCAAGGCGTTGCTTAGCAACGACAAAGACGCCATCTCAAAGAAGCGGAAGCCGATTGGGGATACTCGCCGCCATCCGACAGTGAGACGAGGCATGCCCACGAACGCTTCGGACCACCGACACGACCGCCCCATCCAAGAACCGAGCCGTGTCCAAGAACAACCCCTAGTTTGCAGCCCCTTGTTCCGGATTCCCTTCACCGCGGCGGCGCTGGAACGGGGCGCTTTGGACGACAGCGTGGACCAAGGCACTGAACTTGAAGCCGTCCTTCTCCATGGAACCCACGATGCGTTCCACCGCGGGCTTGTCGTAGTACTCCAGACCGCGCCCCATCGAATAGGTGAGCAGCTTCTCGGCGATGCAGCGCAGGAAATCGGGTCGTTTCGCGGTGGCCAGCACCTGGTTGAGCTGGCGGTGGTCGGTGAACTTCTCGCCCGTGGCCAACTCGCCGGAGGATTCGACCGGGTCGGCACCGTCCTGGTCGCGATAGGCGCCGACTCCATCGAAATGCTCGAAAGCGAATCCAATCGGGTCCATGCGCGCGTGGCAACTGGCGCACATCGCGTTGTCGCGGTGCTTCTCCATGCGCTGGCGGAGCGTGCCGGTGAGCTTCTCGCCGGCCTCGAGCGGCGGGACATCGGGCGGGGGCGGCGGCGGCGGCGTGGCGAGCAGGTTCTCGAGCACCCATTTGCCGCGTTTCACCGGCGACGTGCGCGTGGGGTTGGACGTGATCGTGAGGATGCTTCCCTGCGTGAGCAGTCCCTGCCGAGGCGTGCCGGCGAGCGAGACCTTGCGGAAGTCGTCGCCGGTGACGCCCGGCAACCCGTAGTGCTTGGCGAGCCGCTCGTTCACGAACGTGTAGTCCGCGACGAGGAAATCCATCACCGGGCGGTCTTCCGACAGGATGTGCGCGAAGAAATGCTCGGTCTCCGTTCGCATGTCGCCGCGCAGCTCTTCCGTGAACCCGGGGAACTTGTCGCGGTCCGGATCGATCCCGCCCAGCCGGCGGAGCTGCAACCATTGGCCGGCGAAGTTCTCGGTGAGCGCGCGGGCTTTCGGATCACGCATCATCCGCCGGAGCTGTGCGTCGAGCTGTTTGCGGAGCTTACCGGCGTCGGCGAGCGCCGAGAGCTCCCCATCGGGCATCGTGCTCCACAAGAAGTAGGACAGCCGGGACGCGAGCGAGTGCTCGTCGATGTCGCGGACGACCGAGGGGTTGTCCGGATCGGACTGGAGCTCCCCGCGGAACAGGAAGTGCGGCGACACGAGCACGGCGACGAGGGCGTGCTTCACGCCGGCCTCGAAGTTGTCCCCGTTGGCACGGGCCTCCTCATAGAGCTTCATCAGCCGGTCGGTCTCGCCCTTGGCGACGGGCCGGCGCCAAGCCTTGCGGGTGAATCGCCCGACCAGCTCGCGGGCGACCACCGCGTCGTCCTTGCCGCCATGTTCCTTGGTGAAGATCCGCGTGTGCGTCTCGGGCAGCGCGGCCTCGACGCCGAGCGGCCCGGCGACCTCGATGTGCAGGCAGTAGAAGTTCCGGTCCTCGATGACCTGATCTTTCTTGGGCGGCTTGCCCTCGCGCTGGGTCTCGACGGTCTTGACGTTGTAGAAGTCGTTGAGGAAGGCGACCGAGACGCGTTGGCGTCCCGCCGCGGGGACCTCCACCTCGGCGGCGTAGACGGCCGGTTCACGGACCTTGGCCTTCACGTCGAACTGCTGGACGTCCTTGCCGCCGAGCCTCAAGGCCATGCGGACGGGCTCATCGCCGGCCTTGTCCTCGTAGGCCTTCGCGCGGAGCGCGTAGCGGCCCGGACGCGGGAAGTTCGCCTCGACCGAGAGCTCACCGTTCGACGCGAGACCACGGACGGGCCCGATGTCGGCGCCGCCTTCCATCTGCTGCGGACCGAAGCGCTTCTCCGGCGCGGGACGCGGGCCGGTCACGATGGCATCGTCCATGATACGTTCGGCCGCTTTCAGGTATTTCTCGAACAGGATCGGCGGGAGCGAGAGCACGTCGCCGATGTTGTCGAAGCCGTAGCCGACATCGTCCTGCGGGAAATCTTCGGCCGGCTTGAAATCGACGCCCACGAGGTCGCGGATGGTGTTGTCGTACTCGACGCGGTTCAGCCGGCGCAGCGTCACGCGGCCGGGATCCGGGTTCGCCGGATCGACCGGGAAAAGCGTCTTGCCGATCCACGCGACCATCGACTCGCGTTCGACGAGCGTCGGTTGCGCCTTCTTCTTGGGGGGCATCTCACCGGATTCGACGTTATGGAGCACGTGTTCCCAAGCCCGGCGGTCCTTGAGCACGGAGTTGAGATTGGTGAAGGCGTCGAGCGAGAAGCCGCCCTTGGTCGCGCCGTCCCCGTGGCAATCCCAGCAATAGCGGTTCAGCAGCGGCAGGACATCTTTGTGGAACTGCGCCTCCGACTTGGCGAGATCGGCCCTGGGACGTTTGAGCGCCGACGTCCCGCCGCCCTGCCGGCGGACGGACGCGAGGCCAACGCTGGCGGCGGCGGCCACCACGAGCAGCGAAAGGACGAGGATCTTGCGGCGCATGTCAGGGAATCGACGCGATCGCCGCGCCAAGTATTGTATGCAATCTTCGTAACAACTGGCACCAAGTCAACCGGCGCTACCGAGAAACAGGACCTGATGCCGTTGCCATGCCGACCGCCACCGCTCGGCGGCTGTCCGACCGCGCCGCACAGCGCGCCGGCGCGGCACCGCGCTTGCCATGGATGCATTCCGGCGCAACCTCTCGCCATGTCCGCCATGTCCGCCATGCCTCGTCGCCGATTCCTCGCCAGCGCCGCCACCGCCTTGGTCGGCGGAAGCTTGGTCAACCGCGCCCTCGGCGCGCCGCTGCTCCCGATGGCCGAACTCAGCGCGGGCGCGCCGTTGATCATCTCCACCTGGCCCTTCGGCAAACCCGCCAACGAAAAGGCGCTCTCCGTGCTCGCATCGGGCGGAAGCGGGCTCGACGCCATCGAACAAGGCATCCACGTCACCGAATCCGACCTCACCAATCCGAGCGTCGGTCTCGGCGGCATCCCGAACGCCGACGGCATCGTGCAGCTCGATTCGTGCATCATGAGCGGGCCGGGCCATCGCGCCGGGAGCGTCGCCGCGGTCTCCGGCTTCCGGCATCCGATCTCCATCGCCCGCGCCGTGATGGAGAAGACCATCCACGTGATGCTCGTGGGCGAGGGCGCGGAGAAGTTCGCGGCCGCGCACGGCTTCGAGCGCGGCCCCAAGGTCACCGACGGCCAGCGCGCCGCCTGGAAACGATGGAAGGCGGCGAAGGCCAAGGAAGCCGCGGCGGCCGCCGATGCCAAGAAGCGTCCGGCCAAGAACCACGACACCATCGCCATGGTGATGCTCGGCCGCGGCGGCGACCTCTTCGGCGGCTGCTCCACGAGCGGTTGGGGCTACAAGGTCCCCGGCCGCGTCGGCGATTCGCCCATCATCGGCGGCGGGCTCTACGTGGACAACGAGGTGGGCGCCGCCGGCGCGACCGGCATCGGCGAGAACGTCATGCGCTACTGCGGATCGTTCCTCGTGGTCGAGCTGATGCGCCAGGGGCTCCATCCGCAGGAGGCCTGCATCGAGACCATCCGCCGCATCGCCAAGCTCGACCCGAAAGGCTTCGACCTCTCGATCAACTTCATCGCGCTCGACAAGCGCGGCCGTTTCGGCGCGGCGGGCACCGGGACCGGCTTCGAATATTCCGTGACCTGCGGCGCTTTCAGCAAGGTGGTCCAGAGTCCCGGCCTGACCCACGCCGACATCGGACCGCTCGGCGGGAACCGGAAGTGAAGCCAACGGTGGAGGAGGGTCCCGGACGGATGAAGGCCGGCCAAGATCCGGCCCGCTCGCCTCATCGATTGCTCGCACCGCTCTGACGTCCATCCTTCGACCCTCCTCATCCCTCCTGACCCGTGCACACCGCCATCCATTGGTTCCGACGCGACCTGCGCGTCTCCGACAACACCGCGCTGCAGGAGGCCGCATCGCGGGCCGAGCGGCTGGTGCCGGTCTTCATCCTGGAGGATGCGTTGCGCACCGGACCGGATGTGGGGCGCGGCGCGGTTGGCCTTCCTGCTCCGATCGGTCGAGGTGCTGGGGAAGAACCTCGCGCACCTCGGCCACCGCTTGGTGGTGCGCAGCGGCAGATCGGAGGAGGTCCTGCCCCGGCTGGCCGCTGAGGTGCGGGCCGAGGCGGTCTTCGCCAACAAGCGATATGAGCCCTATGCGCAGGCCCGCGACCGGAAGGTGGCATCGGCGCTGTACGGACAAGGGGTCGGCTTCGAGCTCTCGAAAGATGCCGTGGCCTGGGAAGAACGCGAGATCCTCACGCAAGCGGGCAACCCGTTCACCGTCTTCACGCCCTACTCCAAGGTGTGGCGGTCCCGACCGCAGCCGACGCCGGTGCCGCGGTTGATGCAGGCCAAGGAGCCGGCACCGGAAGTCCCTTCCGATCCGCTCGTCCTCGATCCCTCGGTGTGGGGACATCCGCTCCGCCAACCGCTGCCCGCCGCGGGCGAACGCGCCGCGCTCGACCTGCTGGAGCGGTTCTTGGACGGACCGGTCTTCCGCTACGACACCGCGCGCGACCTGCCCGCGGAAGACGGCACCTCGTCGCTCTCGCCTTACCTGCGCGTCGGCAGCATCGGCATCCGCACCGTCTTGGCGCGGCTCCGGGCGGTCCGGGAGAAAGCCGACGCCCCCGGACAACGCGGCTGCGACGTGTGGCTGACGGAACTGATCTGGCGCGAGTTCTACCAGCAGGTGCTGCACAACTTCCCGCACGTGCTCAAAGGCGCCTTCCGTCCGGAATACGATGCCATCCGCTGGTCGGACGACGAGGGCCACTTCCAGGCCTGGTGCACCGGACGGACCGGTTACCCGATCGTCGACGCCGCGATGCGCTGCCTCGCCGCGACCGGCACGATGCCGAACCGCGCGCGGATGATCGTGGCGATGTTCCTCACCAAGGACCTGATGATCTCGTGGCAGCGTGGCGAACGCTGGTTCATGCAGCAGCTCCTCGACGGCGACCTCGCGGCCAACAACGGTGGCTGGCAATGGAGCGCCGGTACCGGCACCGACGCCGCGCCGTACTTCCGTATCTTCAACCCCGTGACCCAGGGCGAAAAGTGCGACCCGACCGGCGCCTTCGTCCGCCGCTGGGTCCCCGAGCTCGCGAAACTGCCCGACGCGACGATCCATCAGCCGTGGGAGGAACCCTTCTTCAGCCCGGCCCGCTCCGGCTATCCCGACCGCATCGTCATCCACGCCGAACAGCGCCCCAAGTGCCTCGCGATGTTCAAGGCCGTGAAGCGCGGAACCGACGCCTGACCGGCCGACGATCCCCCGGCCACCGGGAGCCGGAGGGTGCGATCAGAAGTGGCGGACAGGTTGGCGGATGGAGCGCAGCCCGGCGAGGTGTGCGGTCTAGGTGCCTGAAGGCGGATCTCCCGACGACGCGGGAAGAATCCACGGACGGGCAGCAGCCCGTCCCTACCCTCGTGGGTAGGGTCCGCGCTGCCGCGCGACCCCATCTGTCCTGCCAG